>NZ_JAEQDE010000126.1:0-14673 GCF_020737865.1 Microcoleus sp. PH2017_35_SFW_U_B | reverse complement strand
ATAATTGCCATTCAATCAGAAGCGAGATCCCCAATGGCTCCTACACAAGTAGTTACTTTTGTCAAATTTCTTGTTAAGAAAGATGTTTATAAAGCATAGGATCGAAGGGGGACTTTGATCGGAATCTTGTCCCCCCCTTAGTAGGGGCGGTGGATGGTGCGGGCCCGCCCTCGGCTAGGGTGATCGGATTCTATGCAACCTCATAAAAAATTGCTATAAGCCATTAATAGTTAACCAAATTGGGTTAACTATTAACACTAAGTGTAATTGGGTTAGTCGAATCAGTTCATTCGGACTGTCAAGGCATCTCGTGCTTGTTCTCGATCGTCAAAATGGACTTTTTCGGTGCCCAAAATCTGATAATCTTCGTGTCCTTTGCCTGCAATCAGCACGCCATCTCCGGGTTTAGCGTCCATAATAGCAGTGCGAATGGCTGCGGCGCGATCGCACATCACGACGGGTTTTACGTCAGCGGGAATGCCTGCGAGCACATCTTCCAAAATGCGATCGGGATTTTCGGTGCGCGGATTGTCGGAGGTAACAACGGCTATATCGGCCAACTCTGCCACGATTTTACCCATGATCGGGCGTTTCGTGCGATCGCGATCGCCACCGCAACCAAACACACAAATCATTTGACCGGGAATAAACGGCCGCGAAGCCTTCAACAAGTTCTCCAAACTATCTGGAGTGTGCGCGTAATCGACAATTACACTAATATCTTGATCGGAACTAATTTGCACCCGTTCCATCCGTCCCGGCACTCCCGAAAACAAAGCTAATTTCTCCACAATTGCGGACAAATCTAAACCCAATTCTAAAACCGCACCGACAGCAGCCAGCATATTGGATAAATTGAACTGACCGACTAAAGGCAAAACAAAAGCAGTTTCGCCCTTGGGAGTGTGCAGCATTCCCTTAACTCCATTGGGCTGATACTGCAAATCAAAAGCATACAAATCAGCAGTTTTGTCCGTAGTGCTGTAACTCCATACTTGCTCGGATTTGAGGCTTTCAACAATCCGCCGTCCGTAGGAGTCGTCAATATTAATTACAGCGCGATTTTTGAGATAATTTTGACTAAACAAAAGCGATTTTGCCTCAAAATAATCCTCCATATCGCGGTGATAATCGAGATGATCTTGAGTCAAGTTGGTAAACACAGCAACTTCAAAAGTACAGCCCAAGACTCGCTGCTGTGCTAAAGCATGGGAACTGACTTCCATCACCCCGTGTTTGCATCCAGCGGTGACAGCTTCTGCTAGCTGTTTTTGCAAGTCGATCGCAAAAGGTGTAGTGTAAAGTGCAGTTTGTTGAAAACCCGGCCAGCGAGTGTAAAGCGTGCCGAAAATTGCTGTCGGCAACTGCATTTGATTGAGCAAAAATTCGATTAAATGAGTTGTTGTAGTTTTGCCGTTAGTCCCAGTAACGCCTACAAGTTTTAATTTGCTAGCAGGATTGCCGTAAAATGTGGTGGCTATTTGACCGCAAATTTGAGCCATGTCGGTTGCCACAATCACGCAGGTATCCCCGTCTTGGGGGGATGTTTTCTCGGCGGCTTGAGTGGAAATTATGGCCGCAATTGCACCGCTGGCGATCGCGCTTTGCCAAAAATCTCCGCCGTCTACCCGTGTCCCCGGCATTCCCAAAAACAAATCCCCCGCCTGACAAGCATGGGAATTAGTAGATAAACCCTTGACTTCGGCATCGAGAGCTCGATGTTGGGTGTCAAAGGAAATGCCGGGAAGTGTTGCTAATAATTCTCTCAATTTCATCTGAAAAACTCCTCACTTGGATGTTTTGAATATGACTTGCGCCAGAAATTGTTCGATCCGCTATCTACAAGCCTTTTCGGTGTAAAATCGGCACTCTCCGGGCCAAGAGTGCGGACTCGGCACCCAAAGGGCTTGATTTTTTGCGTTAAATCATATTATTCTGATTGATCGATTTGCAAATATTTCTGTAACATTTGCTCCAATTGTTGAACTGTACAGCGGGGAGAAGGACGAGGTAATTGTTCTTCTGGGGAAAATGCAGCGTCGCCACCAGAATTTTTGCGTTGGGACTCCACTTTAAACAAAACTGGCACTTCGTACTGGTAAGCTTGAAACCAGTCATCACGTTCGGTAATGTCTCGTACTTCCAATTGAAACTTGAGGCTTTCAATCTGTTCGAGTTTTTCTTGCAACCCTTCGCACAAGTGGCATCCGGGTTTGCTGTACAAAATCAATCGCATCATCAGAGTACAATTAGACTTGATATTAAATTCTCGAAAGTGTGAAAAGTGCGATCCTCTTCGAGGGCTTCGCTAACGGAAGTTGGCGAACCAGACTTCGCAAAAAGCAAGCCCCGGCATGATTGACCTCAACGCACGATCGAGGCTATCTTAGCATTGGTGGCGAACCGATTACTACAATTTGCCATCTCAATGCAAATGCCAGCCGATCGAACCCTACACTTTTTCTGTAAAAAATGCAAATTACGCCGGAAATATCTTGCCGAATTAAATTATTGCGTCTGCCTCTGATCGTTGGGATTGTTACTATTCACTCGTCCATCAATTCTGTGGGATATGCTGACAAATTTTTCCAGACGTTGATTGCCGGGACTTGGGGCGGTTCTTGCGTGGCTTTTCTGTTCATGCTTTCAGGCTTCCTGTTTTTCAGGAATTTTAATTTATCGCTGAATTCTTACAAGGAAAAGCTCCAATCTCGGTTTTGGACTCTCCTGGTTCCCTATTTGTTTTGGAACTTGGCTTTATTGACACTGGTGTTAATTGTGATCAACGTACCAGCAACGAGTGGAATTATCCAAGGGCATTACAAAAAATATATTGGAGACTACAGTTTTGCCAACTTTATAGATTGTTTGACTGGATATAAAAGCCTTTATCCGATTGCGTTTCATTTCTGGTACGTCCGGGATTTGATCGCGATGGTGATTCTATCTCCGGTATTTTTGCTGATCGCTAGAAAGATACCTTATCTAGGTATAGCTTTGTTTGCCGCGCCTTGGTTGCTGGATTTTCAAATTGGTTTTAGCATCCAGTGGTTGGGGCCGTTGTTCTTTTATTTGGGATGTCTGATTGCTGTTCAAAAATTGGATCTAACTTGGCTCGACCGACGAAAAAGTGCGATTATCGGTATATACTTAGGCATGGCTCTTGTGCTGACAATTACGCAAACAGCCGACATTAAAACTTTCCAGCACCAGTTAGAATGCTGCACGAGAGTAATGGGTACGGCGGCGATTTGGTGCGCTTCAGATTTAGTGTCGGGAAAGCTAGAAAAAGCCTGTTTTAATTTTTCTGGTTTGGCATTTTTTGTTTATGCTATTCACGAACCGACGGTAACAGTTTTTAAGGAAGTTTTTAACAAGTTGTCAAAGCCTTCCAATTCGATAACTGTCATTGTATACTATTTATTGACAATCATTCTGGCAACTTTGATAACGCTGGCGGTGGGGAGTTTTTTACAAAGGTATACGCCTAAGTTCTTTCAAACGATCACAGGTGCAAGGGGATAATCAGTTGACAGTTGACAGTTGACAGTTGATAGTTGACAGTTGATAGTTGATAGTTGATAGTTGACAGCGACCTCTCCCTTGTAGGGAGAAATGATATCCAATCCGGTACCATCGGAATTATTCAGATCTCTATTCTCTCCCTCTGTGTCCTCTGTGTTCTCTGCGGTTAAATCATTCCCATGCAACCGGAAACAATATGAATAGTCTGATTTTAATTTCTCCCTACAAGGGTTCCGGCTTTCAACCAATTCTTTCTGGTAAATGCTGGTTTGGGTTTTCCTTGACTAATGAATCAAGCTTCAGTATAGTATTACAAGTAGCCCAACAAAAAAGGAGGCTGTATGGAGTGGATGGAATACGCAGAAGCTAAGCGAAAATCAGCCAAAAAAATTAGCGCCGATATTCGAGAACGCTGGAACAATCGCATTGTCACGCGGGGATTGCACTTGATGGGTGAAGCGGGGGCGGTGCAGTATTTAGCTGATTACGGGCGCGGCATTGGTACGGCAAAAGTTATTAGTTTTGCACTGTGTGCGGAGTCGGAAGGATACCCGGAAATGGCGATCGGCTTTTGGAAAAGAGCGTTTGAATTGGAAACGGGAGAAAAGCCGACTAAAAACACTCCAAATAAGTCTACCACCAATGCTGCTCCTGCTGCAAAATCAAAGGTTGCGGCCAAAGTTGAGACTGTCAATAATCCGATTGTCCCCGAATTACCTCCGCACTTGCAGCCGGGAAGGATTGTGACGATGCAGCCGGTTGACGCGCCCAGCGAACGTTCTTATTACATCGAAAATCCCGACTATTGGGGACAGCCAAAACGCGACGGCAATCGAGTGGTGGTCGTGGCGACGCCAGATAAAGTATACTACCAATCGCGATCGACAAACCTGCGACAACAAGCGTCAATTGCGATCGATCGCACTTTAACCGACACAGCAGCTAAAATTGGTATCTTTGTCTTAGACGGCGAACTGTATTACAAAAGCTGTACGGGCAGCGAACACCGCACGGGCGCCCAAGCTGCTACAGTTAATATTGAAAGCGGTTTTCCGACAACCCAGCCAACGGCAGTTTATGCCATTTTTAAAGCTTTGTTTTCCCACGGTAAAGACTTGACTGGGTTGGCGGAATCCGAACGAATAGCCGCCGGAGTTGCAGTTGGCGAAATCTTGGCAAGTTTATCTACGGAATTTGAAATTGTACCGACATCTCGCACCGCAGGCGAAAAACTTTTACTGGCGCAGCAGCAGGAAGCTGAAAACAGAGAAGGTGAAGTTTGGGTTTTGCATAACTGCTTCTATGTCGGCGGCAAAGATGTTAAAAAATCTCCGATGGTGAGGACTAAATACTGTCAGGAATATGACTTATTTATTGTCGGGTTGACTCGGACAAAAGTAGCGGGGCGGCCGTTTAGTGCGATCGAAGTTGCACAAGAAATCAATGGCAAGTTAGTACCGATCGGAACAGTGGGAACGGGCTTTAGCAGCGGGGAAATGCTAGAAATTGCCCGACTGTACGAGGCGAACCCTCGCGGAGTCAAAATCAAAGTGCGATCGCAGGGATTGACAGAAAGTGGCAAACTGTGGCACGCCCGATTCCTGGAAATTTGTTAAAATAGCACGGCGGTTGAAACCGCGTCTATACAAACGATGTCTGCCTCCGCAGACTCAAGAAAATAACATAATTTTGCCGTCCGGTATTCAGCCATGTCCTAGCCGGATCTATGAATTTCAACGGGTGCATCTGGTTTTAGCAAATATGTTTGTAGGGGCGAAGCATGACCGCAATCAATATGGGATGATAACTAATAACTTATATGCGGTCATGCTTCGCCCTCTTCAAAAGTGAAATGCACCCATTTCAACAAATATTATCGCACAAAATCAGCCGGGATAAATCAATGGTAATCAGCAAAAACAATTTCTACATTTCACCAGAAGAATACCTAGAAGGCGAACGAGTAAGTCCGATCAAACACGAATACAGACGCGGACACGTTTATGCAATGACGGGGGCAAAAAACCCTCACACTATTATTGCTAGCAATCTAATTCGCCTATTGGGAAATCATCTTCTGAATACGCCATGCTTAGTTCTTACCTCTGATGTCAAAGTCAGACTGGAAGAGGCGAATTGCTATTATTATCCTGACGTGGCGGTAACTTGCGACGAAAGAGATACAAGTTCAACTGAAGACTCCATTCTCTATCCATCTCTAATTATTGAGGTGCTATCTCCTTCAACTGCATCTTTTGACAGGGGCGATAAATTTGCCGATTACCAAACTACATCGAGTTTGCAAGAATACGTACTCATCACTCAATCGGAAATCCAAGTTGAATGTTTTCGACTCAATGGTGAGGGAAATTGGGTTTCTCAGATTTACCGACAAGGAGATGAGTTAGAATTAACAAGTATAAATTTTCGCTGCCCGATCGCCCAAATTTATCAAAAAGTTCCAGGTATTATATGATGAAAGATACAACCAGGTTCGTAATGAGGACTTTAGTCCTTCTCCAGAATCCAAAGAAGGACTGAAGTCCTCACTACAAACCTAAACTACGAACCTAAATTAAGCCCTCACGTTGAAAAGTATAGATTTTCGCTTATCGCCCAAATTTATCAAAAAGTTCCAGGTATTATATGATCGAAGATGAAAGAATTTTTTAAGCCACGAAATCCTTTGGTTCGTACCTTCGCACAAACATTGAGACGCTGCTGTCCCGAGGCGCTTAACTTGTTAAATTCCGGTGCCATCGAAACAGAAATCGACTTATTTAAAAAACGTTACCAACAATCGCTTCCCGAAACATTTTATGATTTTTATCGCTGGTATAACGGTTCCGCTTACGAGAGTTCAGAAAATCAGTGGCTGTTGCCTTTTGAACACGGCAGGAGTATGTTATCTTTGGCATCAATTGCTAAGGAGAAAAAATTTTGGGACGCCCAGAGTCAAGTTAATTTTCAAGAATGGCAGCCCGGAGAATATTGGAACAAAGCATGGATTCCGTTTATGAAAGTAGATAATTTGTGGCTGCGGGTTGTGGATACACAGGGCTGTTTCGGCGGGATTCCGGGACAAATTATCAGTTTCGAGTGCAAAGGCGAACCTTTCAGAAGTATTGAATGCGATTCCTTTGATAAGTGGCTGGAAACTGCGATCGCCAAAATTGAGTTAGAATGTTTGTTTGCAGAGTTTCACGAAATCGGCTTTGAGGAAGAAAAGGCAGTATTTGCGATCGAGAAACGTATCAATCCTAACCGCCGCAGCATTGAACTGGAACCAAGAAAAGTCTAAAATAGAATGAGGGCTTTAGTCCTCACAACAAACAACTAATAACTAATAACTAATAACCAATAAACAATGATTAAAATTTTACACCTTTCAGACATTCACATGGGCAGCGGCTTTTCCCACGGCCGCGTCAATCCAGAAACCGGGTTAAATACGCGGCTGGAAGACTTCGCGGCGACGCTAAGTAAATGTATGGATAGAGCAATTTCTGAACCCGTAGATTTAGTTATATTCGGCGGGGATGCTTTCCCGGATTCAACGCCGCCACCGTTTGTTAAAGAGGCTTTTGCGAGCCAATTCAGCCGCTTGGTAGAGGCGCAAATTCCGACTGTTTTGCTAGTAGGAAATCACGACCAACATTCGCAAGGACAAGGCGGCGCGAGTTTGGGAATTTACCGGACTTTGGGAATACCTAAGTTTATTGTAGGCGATCGCCTCGACACGCACCTCATACACACCCGCAGTGGCGCCGTACAGGTGGTGACGCTGCCTTGGTTGACGCGATCGACCTTAATGACGCGATCGGAGACTGAAAGCCTTTCTGTGAGCGACGTTAACCAATTATTAACCGAAAAACTGACGATCGCCATGGAAGGCGAAATCCGCCGCCTCGATCCAAACATCCCCACCGTACTATTAGCGCACTTAATGGCAGATAAAGCAAGCCTGGGTGCAGAGCGTTTTTTAGCAGTCGGTAAAGGATTCAACATACCCGTTGCCATGCTAACACGCCCTTGTTTCGACTACGTTGCCCTCGGTCACGTCCACAAACACCAAAATCTCAACGCCAACAACAATCCGCCCGTAATTTATCCCGGAAGCATCGAACGAGTTGACTTTAGCGAAGAGAAAGAAGACAAAGGCTTTGTGTTGATTAATTTGGAACGCGGGAAAGCTGAGTGGGAATTTTGCACTTTGCCGGTGCGGGTGTTTCAGACGATTAAGGTGAACGTGTCTGAATCGGAGAGTCCGCAAGCCGACTTGGTGAAAGCCATTGGGAAGAAGGAAATCCAAGATGCTGTCGTAAGATTGATCTACCAATTGCGATCGGAACAATTAGACTTAATTGATAACGCCGAATTGCACGCACTTCTCGGCGCAGCGCACAGCTACACAATTCAACCAGAATTAGTCAGCCAGCTAGCAAGGCCGAGGTTGCCAGAACTAAATGCTAATAATAGTATAGAACCGTTAGATGCTTTGAAAACTTATTTAGCAAGTCGCGAAGATTTGAAAGATCTTACTGAGAGTATGCTAGATGCCGCGCGGGATTTGTTGGGAGTTGAAGAAGAAGTTTTAGTCGAATTTTAGTAAGTTATATCAATTCTCAGAAAGATGAGGTACGTTGTTGGGCTTCAGCCCTCTTAGTCTAAGCGGTTATAATAAGCCGTCAGTCATCTTTTTAAGAAAGGCTATATATCAATGCCGGCTGTACCGTCAGGTGATTTAACCGCAGAGAACGCAGAGAACACAGAGGAAGAGAAGAGAGAGATGAATAATTCCGATACTAACGTATTTGATATAACTAGAGGGAAAAATGAGAATCAATAAGATTTCTGTCGCCAAACTTTTTGGAGTTTTCAACCATCCGATTTCTCTCAATATGGAAGATAGAATTACGATCATTCACAGTCCGAATGGATTTGGTAAAACAGCATTATTTAGGCTAATTAATGGATTTTTTAATTCACGTTACTCAGAACTTCGGACTATTCCATTTACAGAGTTCCGGTTAGACTTTGATGATGGTAGTTGTCTACAAATAACTAAGTCTATCGATGCACCTGAACATGAAAAAGATAAAAATTTAATGTTTTATTTTGCTAAGCCTGGTGCAGCAAAAGAGATATTCTCACCGAATTTAGCAATGGACTCAATAGATTTCTCAGCGGGAATTAATGTGTCTTCGGATATCACAGATGATGCACTACAGTCATCAGGTGACATAGAAATACCAACTCAATTTTCAGAATTGGAATTAGAACGTATTCTCGTTTTTGAAGCTAGACAGTTAATATCAAGGTTAGCAAAGAGCGTTAAGCAAGAACCAAAATGGTTATCAGAACTAAGAAGTTCTATCGACATTCATTTTATAGAAACTCAGCGCTTGTTAACTACCTCAAATGTTCCTGAAGCAACGGTATACACGAAACACCATTCAATGATTCCCTCAGTTGATATCTATTCTCAGGAACTCGCAGAAGATATCCAAGCAAAGCTGACTGAATATGGTGCATTGTCTCAATCTCTAGAAAGAACGTTTCCTGCAAGAATTTTCAATAACAAAGCACCCTCATATCTAACAGAGGAAACGCTGCGTAACCAATTAAATGAAATCGAGGAAAAGCGTTCTCGTCTCAGAGAAATTGGTCTTTTGGATAACGACGAGAATCCTGATTTTCAAGTAAAACAAAATATTGATGGAGTCACAAAAAACATTCTGTCAGTTTATGTTGAAGATGTAGAACAAAAACTCATGGTTTTTAAGGAACTCGCTACTAAAATAGAACTCTTCAAAGGGATTATCAAACAGCGATTTCTCTATAAAAATATGAGCATCAGTAGAGAGAAAGGTTTTACCTTTACAACGGCGGATGGTAAACCTCTGTCGCCGACAGACTTATCTTTCGGAGAACAGCATGAATTGGTGATGCTTTACCAGTTGTTATTCAAGGTGAAACCTAACTCTCTGGTTCTGATTGATGAACCAGAAATTTCGCTGCACGTAGCGTGGGAAGTCGAGTTTCTCAAAGATTTGCAAGCAATTATTAATCTGGCAAACTTTGACGTGTTGTTAGCTACTCACTCTCCAAGCATTATAGACGATCGATGGGATTTGACAGTGGGGTTAAAAGGGCCAGTTGAATGAGAGAATACATTACCCCTAACTTCATTGCTAACCAAATCCGCCTGCTGCGAGATCGAGTTCAATATACTGAACATTCTTTTCTAATCGCTGAAGGAGACACAGATTCGCGGGTATGGAAGAATTTGGTAGACTCCACAAAGTGTCGTGTAGAAAATGCCCATAACAAAAACAATGCTGTTGCAGTGCTAAATATCCTTGAACAAGGTAACTTTGCTGGTGTTTTGGCTATTGTTGATGCGGATTTTGATATACTAGAAGGAAGTGTTTCACTCAGTCCGAACTTGCTGTTCACAAATACTCACGATCTCGAAACTATGCTGCTGAAGTCGCCAGCACTTGAAAAGGTGCTTTTGGAACACGGATCGGAAGACAAAA
This sequence comes from Microcoleus sp. PH2017_35_SFW_U_B, assembly GCF_020737865.1. Lineage (NCBI taxonomy): Bacteria > Bacillati > Cyanobacteriota > Cyanophyceae > Oscillatoriales > Microcoleaceae > Microcoleus > Microcoleus sp. PH2017_35_SFW_U_B. The sequence continues at coordinate 4,606 of NZ_JAEQDE010000126.1, read as the reverse complement.
TAAAGAGTTTTGGTAAAGATATTCGCCAGACTTTACTTGAAAGTGCCAAAGTTATTGGTTATTTGCGATGGGCTTCGCTGAAATTTAATTATTGTTTAAGATTTGAAGATTTAGCTTTTAAGAAATTTGTGGACGATCGCACATTAATATTAAATCAATCGGAGTTGATTAAAACTGTGAAGAACAACTCTCAAAAGCTGGGACTTGATGAACCAGAAGTTAAAGCAAAGATGGATAGCTTAAAAACAGATGCCCAAGATATGTGGTATATTTGTTGTGGTCACGATATGATTTGTATTTTGTCGATCGCACTTTGCAAAGCCCTAGGCACGTGCAACTCCAAGCAAGTTGAGCCAGATGTACTAGAAAAAGACCTCAGACTTGCTTACGAGTCTTCTCATTTCCGGCTGACACAACTCTACACAGCTATTCAAGACTGGGAAAAAACCAATCAACCTTTCCAGGTACTTTCTAATCCGTAACTTCAACCCTCCCAAAAACCTCACCCGCCGCCAACCGAGCACCATTGGCAAAATCCACGCCAGACTGAACTTTTTTACCAGCCAACTGCACCTCCCGCAATAATAGCAAACCATCGCCAGTTTGGACGATCGCCCCAAAGCCCTTCACAACCTTCACAACCTCCCCATTTGCGCCCGACAACTGATCCAAAACAGGCCATTCCCGTTCCAAAACCCTCAACTCCGGCGGTAATTGCAGCCAATATTCCGGTCCCACCGGCACAGTTGCGATTACTTTCAGGGAATTACCGCGAAAAGTCGTAGTGCAATCCGGGAAAAAACCCCTAACTTGATTGTGAAGCGCGATCGCACTTTTCGACCAATCCAGCACAAAATCAGCCGCCTTAATCATCGGCGCATAAGTCGCCTCATCATCATGCTGAACAACCGGTTCAACTTCCCCATCCCTCAATTTTATCAAAGTTTCCACCAATAAATCCGCCCCAAGTTCCGCCAACCTGTCGCCCAAAGAATCAGCATTATCCAACAGCGTAATTCCCGCAAAAGCCTTCAAAAGCATCGCCCCAGTATCCATACCAGCATCCATCAGCATAGTAGTAATTCCAGTAGCCTTTTCCCCATTAAAAAGACACCGCTGAATCGGCGCCGCCCCGCGATACTTCGGCAAAATTGAACCGTGAACATTAACGCAAGCCAAACTAGGAATATCCAGAATTTCTTGAGAAAGAATCTGGCCGTAAGCCACCACCACAAACACATCAGCCTCTGCTTCCCGCAACTTAGCAATAGTTTCCGCATCCTTCTTAATTCGGCGCGGCTGCAAAACTGGGAGACTGTGATTTAAAGCCACATCTTTTACAGGTGAAGGCATCAATTTATTCCCCCTTCCCCGGCGCTTATCCGGCTGAGTCACCACACCCACAACCTCAAATTCTGGATGACTCAGCAAACTGGATAAAGTAGGAACAGCAAAGTCAGGAGTGCCAAAAAAAACAATTTTCATCGATTTTTAGTTAAGTACAACAGCCCGAAAAAAACCATAATATCTTATAGAGGTAGATTTAGCCAGCATATCTATATAAAAGCAGTTTATAGTGGCAAAACCAGCCTTATAATGTACTTCAATGACTAAATTTTAGCGTATTCGCACCCCTCACAAACACCAGGGAAGCAAATATTTCTTTTCGCAGTTCCCAAGTGTCGCCATACTTCAAATGTGCAGCCCAACTTTGCAGCGACTCGGTGATTTTTAACAAATCAATTTTGCCCTCATAATATTCTACCTGCATTTGTCGCAGTCGTCGCTTTCCTCGCCGCAAGTTTTCTGTCCTGACTCGAATTCTGTCAGGTAAAATGCGGAAGCCCAGAAAATTTGCGCCTTCTTTTGTCTCAAACAACTGGCTTTTAATCGGATGAATCTTTAACCTCAAATTGACTAAATATTCCTCAACACCAAGCCTTGCATCCGCTAAAAATTCTCGGTCATCTGAGAACAAGGCAAAATCATCTACATAACGGACATATTTTTTAACTTTTAGCTGTTCTTTGATATAATGATCGAATCCATTTAAGTAAACATTAGCGTAAAATTGGCTGCTTAAATTACCAATCGGTAAACCCCGCCGCCGATTCACCGGGGTTAGTAAATCGTCTCCACCAAAATACTCGATAACGGGTTCCTGTGCATTGCTATTGTTGATGATTTGATCCACCAGCCAAAGCGTGTCGGGACATTTTAATTTCCGGCGTACCAAGGCTTTTAAAATCTCGTGGTCGATGCTAGGAAAATATTTCTTAATATCGCATTGTAAAACATAACGGCTAGAACGGGCAAACTCTGTGAAGCGACGCAAAGCCCGGTGAGTGCCAAAACCTACTCGATTGGCGTAGGAATCGTCAATAAAAGTGCGATCGAACAGCGGTACAATAATATTGCAAAAGGCATGATGCACAACTCTGTCTCGGTAGGGTGCAGCAGAAATCATCCGTCGCTTGGGCTCGACAATTTCAAAGGTTCGATATCCGCCAGGAGTGTAGGTTTTGTTAACTAATTCAGCTTGCAGTTTCAGGAGTTCAGCTTCTAAGTTGTAGTTGAAAGCTAAAACATTATGGCGAAAACGCTTGCCTTTTTGCGCCTTTTGTGATGCGACTAAGAAGTTTTCAAAACTGATGATTTCAGACCACAGATTATCGTATCGTTTCATATCTTTTCATAGAAATGACTTACCCACGACTGGACAGAAACCCGGTTTTTTACGAAAATTATTCGCTGTAGTCCGCAGATTAGGCAAAAAACCCGGTTTCTTTGGTCTTAGCGCCTAAGTCCTCATGAAGATGACCGCTTTTTTTGCTGTTTAATCCACCCACCCAACTCGCTGCCAATGTCGTTGACTAATTTTACCACATATTCGTAACGCTCTATAGACATCAAATCAAATTCTCGAAGTAGTCGGGTTTGATGACGTAAAATATCTATTTTTCCGTTTAAAATTTCCAATCGTGCTAACTTTTCTTGGGCGTAACGAGCTACAATGAGTCCTTCTAAAATGTCATAGAGACCCCCAATCATTCTATCGCCCAATGTAAATTTGTGAGTGCGAGGCAGTCGATTTAAAATTGGAACATACCATTTGATTAAATCATAGGTTTTTTGAATAATTGGCAATTCATTCATGGTATCATTTTAATCAGCCGTGGTTGTGGCAGGAAAATTGTTATTTATCGAGAAAATCTAAAATCGACTAACAGATTCTTTTTCATAGGTAGCGATTGGCTGATTTGTAATAATTGAATAGAGAACATCTGGGTCTAAATCTGCTCCATTTTCCCAATAAACTGTTCCCAAATCGGGATTTATTTTGACTTGAACAAAGTAACTCAGGTCTTGTAGGGGGGAAAATATTCCCGTGAATTCGATCAGTTCACTGATATCAACAACTCCCTCCATACAGTCTTCAAACTTGAGATGTAGTTGATAGAATTCTAACGGTTTAACCGAGATAATATCTTTAAGCATTTTTTACTCCAACGGTGTGATAGGCTCTAAAGGAGATTGAACTCTAGCTAGTTGCCAGTTTTGCATTAGTTCTGTCTGATGAATAGCCGCCCATTCTATAACTAGACCTAAGATGCGGGGGGAAAGTTTACCTTCTAAAATCGAAAGAGTTGCGATATCAATGATAGCTTTTTGTTGATTGTAGCGGACGTGAAAATGTGGAGGCGGGTGGTCTTTGTAGTACATGGTGATGATGATACCTAAAAAACGGCTGATTTCTGGCATTATCTCGCCTTCTCCATTATCGGTTGGAAAATTATTCCTGAACTCTTCTTATACAGCCAATAAATTCCAATGTGCTAGCCTATGAACTAGGGTATTATACTATGGCAAAATCTTAACTATTTCGCAGATCATTAGCCTGACACACGTTACAAGTTTGGTAATTCATTTATAGTTTTATCTAATAAATCGGGCAACTCTTCGGAATCCCTACCAAGCTACCCGATTTGGTTTTATTTTCGGATGAAGTCACCCCCATCACAGGAACAAGTCTGGACTCTTCTTGCACGCCCGACAAATTCCCATCTGCCAGTTCTGACCGTGAAGAGTGCTCACAGGGAAGACAGGGAGGAAGGGACAGCCAAAGCTACCGCTACACGAAAACCCCTGTTCCTGTTCGAGTTGCCCGCAGAGTTGTAGTTGCGGTTGGCAGCACGGCAATTGACCGCATTGTCGTTCCACGAACCTCCACGCTGCACTCGGAAGTGCTTGTCCCTTCTCCACCCCCTCACTTGCGCGAGAAAAATGGATACTTATTTAGCTTAGCATTCATCGGTATATTTCAAACAATAATAGTTGGTGGGGTGAGTGAGGGCGGGTTTATTGAGATTGTTTCCTAGTGGGAAATATCTCGGCGAACCCGCCCCTACCGAAATTATGTCTGTTTAACCTGACATCTTGCACCATTCGCAACAATGCTGTAGATACTGTCTTGATCTGTCAAGGGGTAGCAAGTAAATAATTGGGGTCGAAAGGCTTTTGGGACTTTAAAATCCCAAAAGCCAAATGCACCAACTTCCTCATAAGCGCACCAATTACCTGCATTTTGACCTTACCACGACCCAAT
>NZ_JAEQDE010000004.1:0-1612 GCF_020737865.1 Microcoleus sp. PH2017_35_SFW_U_B | reverse complement strand
TTCACCAAAAAACGAGCGAGAAGCCCCTGGCTTTAGACATGGGGAGGAAAGCGGCTGCGACTTCAGTCGCCTTGAATTAAACTCCATAGGAATAGCCATCTTTTTTGTGAATAGATTGGCAATATTTGTGACTAATTCCTGCTACTCTTCCCTTCATTGTGGCGATATCGAACGAACCGGATGCACGGCAAAGGATTCGTCCTACATAAGATCCGACTTTTTTGCCTGCGGTGACTGTCGCGTTGATAATATCGCCAGTTTGAAAACCGAAATGAATTTGCTTTCTCGACTTGTGACGAATTGGGAAGCCAAACTTATTTGTGCCGCACATCTGTCGCGTACCGTGTCCTGTTGCCTTGATTAGCAGCGGTTGAAAAGTTAGCACTTTCAATTCTTCGACTTTGCCTACACAAGCAGCATCTAACCAGTGGGATTTAGGTAGCTGCAAACGAGTGCGATTGAATTTTGTCAAGCCACCACTGCCAGTAGAAACTGGTAAGCCAGTCATGCGGAGTCGGTTAAATAACGCCCAGCGAGTTGAATTAACTACTGTTGCGTCTTTTAAAGGACGTTTTGCTTGAGATAGAATCTTCTTCAAAACATCTGGCTTCTTGGAGAGGAATTGCTCAATGTCTTGAGTTCCCTTCCGAGTATTACAATTCTCGCAAGCAAGGCAAAGATTAGAAATACGATCAGAACCGCCTTTTGCTTTGGGATGAATATGCTCGATTTGTAATGGTGTATCAGCAACTCCACAATACGCGCATTTTCTGTCCCATTTATTCAGCAAATATTCGCGGATTTCGTAACCACATAAAATGCCTTGCTGGTATTCTAATCCACTAATCTCTGGATTTTCTAGTTGTTGTAAGTCGAATCGCACAAGTTCTTGAACAATGAAACTAATGGGGGCGACCTTCATTAATCTAGTTACCCATGTCAGGGTTGTTTCAACACGATGTTGTAGGCTTGGAGCCAGCCATCCTTTAGAACGAGTTCTATTTAGAAATCTTGCTTTTCGATAACGAGTATGGCGACTTCTCCTGCCTCTACGCAGTGAACGGCGAGACTCCAAACTGGCTTTAATTGATTGACCTCGGTGAGTTAGTTCTGCACCAAAGATTACATTTTTTCCTTGGACTAATGCAATTCCCGTGGTTTTGGAGCCAGGGTCTAATTTAAGAGTGATTGGTTCCTGGGGTGCTGTTATCTCTACCTTGAGTATTATCGTGAATGGATATCTTTTGAAAACAGCAGCTTTGCCAGTGGTTAGCAATTTACGAGCCATTCCTGGGCGGATTGGATTGAGCGGTTGCTTGTGACTATCAAGTACAAAAACAAAATTAGACATAAAGTCCTCCATTGCTGGGTAAAGTTCGCTCCCTTGAATGTTTTATGAGCTTGTTATGCCAAAAGCACTGGTTTAACCCCGTTAAGCCTGTTTAACTTTTAGCGATAGAGCGGAAAACTAGCGACGGATTTTCCGGTATCATGACTCTAAAAACGTAGGTCTAATCCTGTCTCTGGTAAGGTTCGGGCTTTCTTCTCGAACCGCTCGAAACGAGCCGGACTTTCCAAAAGCCCCCGCTTTTAAGCGTGGGGTTCCTTACTC
>NZ_JAEQDE010000003.1:0-1665 GCF_020737865.1 Microcoleus sp. PH2017_35_SFW_U_B | reverse complement strand
TAGGGCTTGCTGAAAAATCAATCACATATTGCGTGGCATAGGTTTAGATGGCGCGAGGGAGAAAAAAGTGCAAGATAAACAGGTAATATAGATCAAAACCCGTGCATCACCTGCGATTGTGTACAAAAAAGCTGAGCTTGCTCCCTCCTTACCCTCCGAGTTTGAACTGCCCTTCGGAGGAAATTTATCAATCCTCAACCGTTGGGTCAAAATGGCTCAAATAATCCCGTGGGATGAATTTGAATCAGAATATGCTCAAAACTTCCCGACAAAAAAGGGGGCACCCGCCAAATCTTTTCGGATAGCATTAGGGGCATTAATTATTAAAGAAAAATTGGGAATTAGCGATCGCGAAACCGTAGAACAGAGCCGCGAAAACCCGTATTTACAATACTTTATCGGTCAATCAAGCTACAGTAATGAGCTACCATTTGACTCATCTCTATTAGTTCACTTTAGGCAACGGATTAGTTTGAACCTAATTAATAAAGTGAACGAAAGCATGGTCAAAAAGATGCTAGAAATTACACCAGTTAAACCCGAAAAAAAAAAGGGTTCGGACGCCAAAAATGAGTCACCCAATCGCGGCAAATTAATCATAGATGCAACCTGTGCACCAGCCGACATTACTTATCCGACTGACTTAGGACTATTAAACAAAGCGAGAGTTCACACCGAAAAAATCATAGATATCCTATATAAACAAGTTAAAGAAAAAATCCCAAAAAAACCAAGAACCTATCGTAATATCGCCCGAAAAGACTACTTATTAATGGCTAAACAAAGAAAGCCACCTCGCACAAAAAGAAGACAGGCAATTAAGAAACAACTTCAATATGTCAAAAGAAACCTAGCTCATATTGAACAGCTAATTGAATCAGGTGCGACCCTAGAAGCTCTGAATAAAAAGCAATATAAAACCTTGCTAGTCCTCACAGAAGTCTATCGCCAACAGCAATCATTAATTGATAAAAATAAACAGAGTATTGAACATAGAATAGTAAGTTTAAGTCAACCCCACATCCGTCCTATAATCAGAGGAAAAGCCGGAAAAAGCGTAGAGTTTGGAGCTAAACTGTCAGCGAGCTGCTTTGAAGGATATGTATTTTTAGACCGAATGAGCTGGGATAGTTTTAATGAGTCAGGGGACTTAAAAGCCCAGGTAGAAGCTTATTATCGATTCACTGGACATTATCCAGAGTCCGTTCATGCCGACCGAATTTACCGAACAAGAGAAAACCGAGCATGGTGCAAAGAAAAAGGAATTAGAATCAGTGGGCCTCCCCTAGGAAGACCGCCAGCAAACGTCAGTAAATCAAAAAAGAAACAAGCGTTGGAAGATGAGAGAATTAGAAATGCAATTGAGGGTAAGTTTGGGCAAGGAAAACGAAGATTCGGTCTGAATAGAGTGATGGCTAAACTTGATAATACATCTGGTACAGTTATTGCAATTACTTTTTTGGTAATGAACCTCGCCACCTGGTGGCGTCGGGTTTTTTGTGTGTTTTTATGTCTATTTGGAAAAAGAACACCTGTTTTTTTAGGGGAGATAATCTACAGCTATACTTGGGGCGACTCGATACAGAAAAAACTTATCTTTAACCAAGCTTGAATATATTGATCGCTCCTGCTCTTGGTTGGCAATCAATTATTCAGCAAGCCCTA
>NZ_JAEQDE010000125.1:0-39859 GCF_020737865.1 Microcoleus sp. PH2017_35_SFW_U_B | reverse complement strand
ATGGCTATTCCTATGGAGTTTAATTCAAGGCGACTGAAGTCGCAGCCGCTTTCCTCCCCATGTCTAAAGCCAGGGGCTTCTCGCTCGTTTTTTGGTGAATTCCCTGAAAGGGTGAATGAGTTTTATCGTAAAGATGTTTTGTGGAGCAGTTCGTATTTTATTGCTTCTTGCCGAGGTGTTACCGTCTCCATACTTAGGAAGTATATTGAGAATCAAGACTCTCCCAAAGATTGATTTGCGGTAACTGAGTCTAATTGTCGGGCTGGTGTTCCTCCGACCGACGAGCCTTTCATCCCTACGGTAATTTAGTCGGGGTACGGAGCGTAGCAATTGAGATTCATCCCCTCTAAATACACCGAGGGACTTCCCGGCTGCTAGTTAATTATCAGTTGACAGTTGACAGTTGATAGTTGTCAATTGTCAACTTATGATTGCTTTTCCAGTTCAGATTTCATCCGCTCCAGCGTTGAGTTCATTTGCTCAAACATCTGCTGGGGCGTGATGCCAAATTGATTTAGCTGTGTTTTTAACTGCTCTACAGTCATCTGAGCCATGAAGTCTTCAGACAGCTCGAAGCGCTTCATAAAAATACGGTAGCGATCCATCATTGATTCCATCTGAGCGATGAACATCTTCTTGCCTTCGCGATCGAATTTGCCGTAATTCCCGCCTAGTGCGACGAGAGATTGATAGTCTTCAAACAACAGCTTGGCTTCTTGCTGAACAATTTCTGAATCAAAAAATCCCATAGCTTTCCTAATTTTTAATATTGAAGTGATTTTGATCTAGGCGGGAAATCCCGCTGCTTTTGGTACTATTTTATCAGTTGCCGGAGGAACTCTCTACCGCTCAAGGCGCAAAAATCAGTAGAAATTTCCGTACAGGATAAGGCATGGGCATCGGGAATTGGGAATTGGGAATTGCGAAGTCGAGGGATGGGGCATGGGGTCTTTATGGCATTGGGCTTGCAATAACAACTGACAACTGACAACTGACAACTGACAACTGACAACTGACAACTGACAACTGTCAACTGTCAACTGTCAACTGACTTCTTCAAACTTGTCCGATACGCTCAAGTGGCCAAAACCTCAATACAGCCCGGCCGATGATATTCTTTTTAGGTAAAAATCCCCACCTGCTAGAGTCGTTACTGTTGTTGCGGTTGTCTCCCATCACGAAGTATTGATTTTCCGGGACGACATAAGGCCCCCACTGGTATTTAGGAGGTTCGGCAATATATTTCTCAACGAGGGGTTTGTCGTTGAGGTAAACTAGACCTTTTTTCACAGCTACTGTTTGACCTGGTAAGCCAATTACCCGCTTGATAAATGCTTGGTCTGCGGTAAAGCCTTGTTCTTGCAACTGTTCCGGCGGCGCAAATACTACGATGTCACCAGTTTTTGGAGGTTCCAGGTAGTAGGATATTTTTTCGACTACGACGCGATCGCCCACGCGCAAAGTTGGTACCATAGAATCTGAGGGTATGAAGCGCGGTTCTGCCACCAACGCTCGAATCACTATTGCTAAAGCCAAAGCAATAATCACAATCTGAAGATTTTCTCGCTGCGATTTCCACGCTTTTTGCCACCACGGGCTTGTGCTGAGCGAAGTCGAAGTATCAGGTAGGTTTTCTGCTACTTCTGTACCAAAATTCTTTTCTTCAGATGTCATTTACTCCTCCTATAATTTTATTGACTCTTATTCATAAAAAAGGCAGAGAATTAAGATTCTCTACCTTTTTTATATGCTGATTTTGAGTTATTTACGATCGCGCAATTTGCGATCTTAAAACTTTACTCGCGATCGCACTTACTCAACGCACTTACTCAGCGCCTTGGGGCAGCAATTCCCGTTTTTGACCTTGCAGCACCTTGACAATTCCATCGTCGCCCACATCTACAACAGCGATATCGCCATCTTTGATGCGGCCAGAAAGGATTTCCTCAGCCAAGCTGTCTTCCAACAACCGCATGATCGCGCGGCGCAGGGGCCTGGCTCCGTAGCTGGGGTTATAGCCTTCTTCTACTAGCCGTTCCTTGAATTTTTCGGTCACTTCCAGAGTGATTCCCTGTTCTGTCAAGCGGCCGAACACTTCTTTGAGCATGATAACGGCAATTTCCTTGACTTCTTCCCTGTTCAACTGACGGAAGACGATAATTTCGTCAAGTCGGTTGAGGAATTCTGGGCGGAAGTAGTTCTTCAGTTCTTCGTTAACCAAGGAGCGAATGCGGTTGTAATTAGCATCAGCTTGGTTGTCGCCGAACTCGAAACCGAGGCCGCCGCCACCTTTTTCAATGACCTTAGAACCGATGTTGGAGGTCATGATCAGCAGCGTGTTTTTGAAGTCCACGGTACGACCTTTGGCATCTGTTAAGCGGCCGTCTTCCAATATTTGCAAGAGCATATTGAAGACATCGGGGTGGGCTTTTTCGATTTCGTCAAACAACACGACGGTGTAAGGACGACGACGAACTGCTTCTGTCAGTTGTCCGCCTTCGTTGTAGCCGACATAACCAGGAGGAGAACCGATAAGTTTGGAGACGGTGTGACGTTCCATGTATTCGGACATATCCAACCGAATCATGGCGTCTTCGGAACCGAAGAAGTAGCCGGCTAAGGCTTTCGTCAGTTCGGTTTTGCCGACGCCTGTGGGCCCGGAGAAGATGAAACTGGCGATCGGGCGATTGGGATTTTTCAAGCCAACGCGAGCGCGGCGGATGGCACGGGAAACGGCTTTCACTGCTTCTTCTTGACCGATCAAGCGCTGGTGCAAGGTATCTTCCATGTGCAGCAGTTTTTCGGATTCAGATTCAGTCAGTTTGTTGACCGGTACGCCCGTCCAGCTTGCGACGATTTGAGCGATATCTTCTTCGGTAACTACTGGCGAAGGGTCGGTTTCGCCGGTGCGGGCCGAGTCAGTTTTTTTGGCTTGGGAAATCGCGCGAATTTCGGCTTTGATCGTCATTTCTCGATCGCGCAATTCACCTGCTTTGTCAAAGTCTTGAGAACGCACCGCTTCGTCTTTATCTTTCAGGACTTGGCGGAGTTCTTTATCAAGTTCCTTAGCTGCGGGCGGCAGTTGGGAGTTGATCAGGCGGACTCTCGAACCAGCTTCGTCTACCAAGTCAATTGCTTTGTCTGGGAGGAAGCGGTCAGAAATATAGCGGTGAGACAGTTTGGCGGCAGCTTCCAGGGCTGTATCCAAAATTTTCAGCTTGTGGTGCTGTTCGTAGCGTTCCCGCAAACCGAACAGAATCTCGATCGTCTCGTCAACGGTGGGCTCGCCGACCATCACGGGCTGGAAGCGGCGTTCTAGGGCGGCATCGCGCTCGATGTGCTTGCGGTACTCGTCGAGGGTTGTAGCGCCGATACACTGGAGTTCGCCTCTTGCCAAAGCTGGCTTGAGAATGTTCGCTGCGTCGATCGCCCCTTCAGCCGCACCAGCACCGATCAAAGTGTGCACTTCGTCAATCACCAAAATCACGTTACCCGCCGTGCGGATTTCGTCCATGATTTTTTTGAGGCGTTCTTCAAATTCCCCCCGGTATTTCGTACCAGCTACGAGCAAGCCGATATCGAGGGTAACGACGCGCTTATCTTCGAGGATATCTGGGATATCGTTGTTAGCGATGCGCTGGGCCAGACCTTCGGCGATCGCAGTTTTGCCGACTCCAGGTTCGCCAATAAGTACCGGGTTATTTTTAGTACGGCGACCGAGGATTTGAATTACCCGTTCGATTTCTTTTTGCCGTCCGACTACGGGGTCAAGCTTACCATCAACCGCCATTTGAGTCAGGTTGGCACCAAATTCGTCCAATGTTGGGGTTTTAGTGCGAGCTCCGCCGCCGGTGGCTGCGACTTCTGCCGTTTCTCCCAGCATCCGAATCACTTGGGTGCGGACTTTCGACAAATCTACTCCCAGATTTTCCAGGACTCTGGCCGCTACTCCTTCACCTTCACGAATCAGGCCGAGCAGCAGGTGTTCTGTACCTATATAATTGTGTCCGAGTTGGCGAGCTTCTTCGAGGGACAGTTCTAGAACCCGCTTGGCGCGAGGGGTGAACGGAATTTCGACTGCTACGAAGCCCGAACCGCGCCCGATGATTTTTTCGACCTCAATCCGAGCATCTTTGAGGTTGACCCCCATTGATTTGAGGACTTTGGCTGCAACTCCGGTTCCTTCTCCAATCAGACCCAGGAGGATCTGTTCTGTCCCTACGAAGTTGTGACCCAGGCGGCGAGCTTCTTCCTGGGCCAACATGATTACTTTTATTGCTTTTTCTGTGAAGCGTTCAAACATGGTTTATTCCCACCTGCTATGTGCCCGTTTTGAGGTCACGCTCGCACAACGAGCGTTTTTGTTCGAGTGTTAACTCGTAATGCTAATTCTAGCGCGACACTCCCACCGCGAAAGCCGCACTCGGCTGCGGTTGCAGATTCCAGGCTCATGTTGCAGGGTGGCTTTCAACTGGGAAGACCCAAATGGTGGCTGACCTACAACCTCCCCTAGACTGCAAGAAGATTGCTCTTCTCGGCCTGTGCCCAACCTACGACTACGTATTGATGGATTCTAGCACAATGTTTTTGATATGAAGTCTATGAATTCGCTCGGATGCGCGATTTTTTGTTAACTTGAGCTTGCTTTAAACTCTGTTCTCATTTTCTCCCGAACAACTTTTAGACCGCTGCGCGATCGCTATTGTCCAAACACAGACACGCTACATATAGCGTCCCTGCGTAATTCCTGTTAGTTTTTGTTGCAAAGTAATGCGATCGGTTGATACAATATTTTCTATAATTGTCAACGCAGAGCGACTATTTTCGAGATAAATCTATCCCTAGTCACGAGCCCCAAAATTCACCCACGGCTGATGGGGTTTATCTGAAAAACCGAACTCTGTTAAAACAACAAGTAAAGACCGAGAATAGGTTAACCAAGGTAACTCAATATGCGACATATTGGCGAGCGAAAACTTTTTGATGATATTGCCTTAGTGGTGTTGAAGCAAAAGTAGGAGGGACTTTTTTATGTGCTGGTAGATTCTCCATTACTACTACCACGCTCACCCAGAGTTCCGGTACTAAAAATATTTGGATAAACACCTCACTAATCCTTGCTATCCATTGAGCAATTAATTATCATTAATCTCATATTATCTTGGGACTAATAGCACCGCTAATCGTGTTTTTTTTGCCGTGTATAAGTCTCCATAAACTTACTAATCTTATAGCAATATTGCCCTAAGTTACTCTTAAGATAATTAAAAAATTTTCACTACTATAATGCCAATGTGCATTTTTCAAAAGTTTAATTAGTCTTTGTTTTAGCTCTTGAGACAGATGGTTTATGGCTGGCATATATCTGGCGATCGCTTGCCTATGATATGTTGATATTCTACAATATAGATGCGCAGGGAGCATCTCAGTTTTGCATTTACAGTGCTGTCGGGAGTTCAAAAAAGGTTCGTAGTACGTCAGTAGAGTTCGCTCTTCAAAAAATGCTTATTGCAAAACTGAGATGCTCCCGATGCACAGCAGCTTAGAATCTGCTATCCAGGATTTCTCTTTTTGTGCTGTTGGGCAGTAGAGCGACTGTTGTGAGCCGATCGCCAAAAAATGTCAAATGGGTTCTATAAATGAAAAGCGATCGCTACCAATGGTGAAAGATTACTCTTTAACTTCTTAGAGATGAAAGAAATAATACCCAGACTCTCAGGAAAAATCCTATGCAATTAGTGAATCATTTAAGTATAAAAACAAAACTCATAGTCATGTTGCTGGTAGTCAGCCTTTGCGCTATGCTTGCGAGCACGTTTATATGCTCTAGCAGTGGGAAAGCTATTCTGACCGAAAAAGTCTTTAACCAATTAACCAGCCTTAGGGCTGTGAAAGCTTATCAAATCCAAGATTATTTTGAAAACCTTAAAAACCACACCCAAACCCTCAGCGAAGACTTGACAGTAGTCGCAGCCCTACAGGAATTTAAGACGGCTTACAGCGAACTTGAAAAGTCTAAAATTCCAGCGAATTTTGACGCAAAAATTGATACCTACTACCAGAAAGAATTTTTAACCAAACTAACGCGAACTAACGATGGTTCGCCTGTTCTGGCAGCATACAGGCCAAAAACACCCGCTGCTCGTTACCTACAGTACCACTACATCGCTGCTAATCCGAACCCCGTTGGCAAGAAACTTCTCCTTGATACTCCAGGCGACGCCAGCGCTTACAGCCGCGCTCACGCCCTCTACCACCCTATTTTTCGCAATATAGTTGAAAAATATGGTTACTACGATATGTTTTTGATCGATCGCGAAGGAACTGTTGTCTATACGGTTTTTAAAGAAGCCGACTTTACCACAAGCTTGATCGATGGCCCCTACAAAGAGAGTAACCTAGCAAACGCGATCGCCGCTGCACGACAGGCAAAGGGAAAGGGGTATGTGAAAATAGTAGATTTTAAGCCCTACAGCCCTTCCTACGGTGCGCCTGCGGCTTTTATCGCTGCTCCAATCTTTAACGGCTCGGAATTTATTGGTATTTTGGCGTTCCAGTTTCCCGTTGACAAAATTAACAATGTGATGACTGGTAACAAAAATTGGAAACAAAGTGGTCTGGGCGATTCAGGAGAAACTTATCTGGTTGGGTCGGATTATCTAATGCGCTCTGCATCTCGTTTCCAGATAGAAGACCCAGAAGGTCATGCAAAAATTCTAGCCTCTATCGGTACTGATGAAAAGACCATCAAGAAAATCAAAGAGTTCAATACTACAATCCTCCTACAGCAAGCGCAAACAACAGGAGTGAAGGAAGCGTTATTTGGGAAACAGGGCACCCAGGTGATCGACGATTATCGTCATATTCCTGTTTTGAGTTCTTATTCTCCACTAGATATTGATGGATTGAGGTGGGTGATATTGGCGGAGATGGATGTTTCGGAAGCCTATGCGTCAATTCACTCCTTTCAAAAAACAATTGTGATGGCAGCTACTGCAATCATCGCGATAATCACGGTTGTTGCCATGTGGCTGACCGCAATCTTTGTCAGACCCATCAAGAAGTTAATCGCTAGTGCCCGCCTGGTGGGGGCTGGAGAAGTTGACGCGGTGGTTAAATCTGGTTCAGAAGATGAATTTGGAGAGTTAGCTAAATCATTTAACCAAACGATAGGCCGCCTTCGTGCCGAAACTCAACTAATTCAACAGAAAAATCGCGAAAATGAAGCATTAGTCTTAAATATATTTAGTCCCGCAATAGCCAAACGCCTCAAACAGGGCGATCGAGCAATTGCCGATCAGATTTCTCATGTCTCGGTTTTGTTTTCCGACCTCCATCGATTTACTAAGCTCTCTCAAACCATGTCAGCTCCCGAAGTTATCGCTCTGCTTGATGAACTGGTAACAGCCTTTGATGAAATGACCGAAAAATACGGTTTGGAGAAGATTAAAACTATTGGTGATGGTTATATGGCTGTATGCGGGCTGAGTGTGCCACGTTTGGATCATGACAAACGCACGGTGGATTTTGCTTTGGAAATGCTGGCGTTTGTCCACCGATTTAATTATGAAAAAGGCTTGGATCTAGACGTAGAAATCGGTATCAATTCAGGAGATGTGGTTGCAGGTGTCATTGGCAAAAATAAATTGCTCTATGATGTTTGGGGTGAGAGCGTAAATATTGCCAATAGATTGAAGTCGGCTTGTCCCCCCGGCGCAATCTTTGTGTCTCAAGATATCTACGATCGCCTGCACGATCTCTACGATTTTGAGTTGGTTGGTGAAATTCAAGAATCTGGAAAAGAAAAGTTAGTAGCTTGGCAAATCACAAGTTATAAGCTTCCAGTAAATGTTGGATCGGAGGAAGTCCATGAATAATTTAAGCTCTTCAAACGACTGGGAGATGTGGGCAGTAATTGTCGGATTAGGGTTCCCACTCCTCGTCGTTTTACTAGGAGAGGTTATTTATCACCTACAAAGGCACGCTAGACCACTGGCGACTACCCTGCTGGTTATAAAAAACCTTGTCCTGCCGGTCTTAATGGTGATGATTTTAATCAGGAATGTCCTGAAGCTTGACGTTAATGGGAATTTTCCCAAGCTCGTAGCAACACTGTTCTGGATATCTGCCATCTACGCATCTCTCTCGCTGCTTAATGTGATTTTGTTTGAAGAAGCTGAGGCTAATACATGGCGGGCACGGATGCCCAAATTGCTGATCGATCTTTCTAAGTTTTTTTTGGTGCTTGTAGGAAGTGCGATCGTGCTAGCGGCAGTGTGGGGTGCTGATTTGGCCGGTCTTGCTACTGGATTGGGCGTTAGCTCAATTGTGATCGGTTTGGCGCTTCAGGACACACTAGGTAGCGTCATGTCTGGCATGGCGCTGCTTCTAGAACGTCCCTTTAGTGTTGGTGATTGGTTGCGGATTGGAGATATCGAAGGTGAGGTAGTTGATATCAATTGGCGATCGGTTCGCCTGCTCACTCTCCAGCGCCAGATGATAATCGTTCCTCATCAGTTCATTGGAAAAGGAATCATCCATAATTACAGCCAACCAGAACGCATTTATAACCAACGCCTCAATATTGGTTTTTCCTACGATAGCCCGCCTAATCTCGTGAAGCAGGTACTAACAAGTACAGCCTTGGCTACCCAAGGAGTATTAGCGGAACCGGAACCAAATATTAAAACCAAATCCTATGATGAGACTGCAATTATGTATGAGGTGGAGTTCTTTGTCAAAAACTTTGAGGATGTAGACCAGATAGTCGATCGATTTATGACGCGAATTTGGTACGCAGCGCAGCGAAACAACTTAACGTTATATCGTTACCGATACTCGTATCCTGTGGAACCTGCTGATAAGGCAGATAGCGCTTCAACTAAGTTAGCCCAAAGCCTGCACTCAATTCCCGGATTTATGCCTTTAGCTAGAGAACCCAAAAATTTGGATGACTTAGGTAAGGGAACTATTTTACAGAAGTTTGGTGCGGGAGAGAAAGTCATCCGGCAAGGCGAGCCTGGTAATGCTTTGTACATTATCATTGCGGGTCAGGCTAAGGTCACAGTCAGGAACCAGTTTGGCATGGAGTTGGAGGTAATGACTATCTTGCGTGGTGAGTTTTTTGGGGAAATGGCACTATTTAGTGGGGAACCGAGTCCGGTATCAATCGCCGCCGTTGACGATTTGCAAGTTCTTGTCATCTACTCAGATGCTGTAAATACAATGATTGAACGCCAACCAAGCTTGGGGCGCGAGATAGGTCAAATTATAGAGGCGCGAAGCAAAGCGGTAAGTATGGCCGCCCAGGCAGATGTTTCGTCAAGAGTTCAGGTTGATTCCCTATGAGGATTTTGAAGTAAATTGATATCGAGTAACCAATTAAGGGCTCGGGACTAATTTTCTGTTCGGCTTGTGACAATTTTACCATTCTTGGGGCTGGTGAAAAAGCACGGTCATAGACCGTGCAAAGCATAACGAATCACAACCGCCTATGCAAGACCCATTGGTGACAAGTTAAGGTGACTACTGGTGTGTAGATGCTTTGGTAGTAGGTGATCTTCTCCCAAGCTAGAAGCGAATGGACGGCAGAATCTGGCAGCAGCTTCTGGCAAGGTGAGGCAACACTCTGCAAAAATTGTTGGAGAGAGAATGGACGCACGATTTGGCATTGCCGGGAAAGAGATCTTTTGGTTTGTAAGGCAATTATCTATGTATATCTTGCCTTACAGATTTTTTTTGTCACTTTTTCAGTGCCATTTGACTAAAGTCCGCAAGAAAGAAGGACTGAAGTCCGAACGATCGAACCTATTGGGTTCGAGGCGACTTTAAGATTAGCCCATTTTTTTCTTCTTCCAAGCTTCAACAAACGGCAAAAACACCGACACTAATTCCTGGCGACTCATCACCAAAGTTGGAAAAGAAACCCTCGCATAATTCTTACCCACTTCCAGCGGAAAAATCGCTTGGGATTCCAGCGGTAGCCAAACCGCACCCGCAGCCTTGACAATTACCCAACTCCCAGCAATATCCCAAATTTTAGGAGTCGCTTCAACTCCTCCCATCGCCACACCGGAAGCCACCATTAAAAAATTGTAACTAGCCATCCCCAACATCCGAATTTTACTCGGAAGATGAGGCCCAATTCCCACACTCCGCGAACACAAATTAAAAATATGATTTCCACTCAGTTTATCATCACTCGGGCGAATCGGGCGATCGTTTAAAAATGCACCTTGAGGCATATTTGTCAATACAGGATCGTCCGCCAAATTCTCTGCATAAAAACCGTGGAAAGTTTGATTCAAGGGTGGCAAATGCACGCAGCCAAAAACTGGAGTTCCGCGATATAATAGACCTAAAGAAATCCCCCAAATTGGAATGCCCCGAGCAAAATTAGTGGTAGCATCGAGAGGATCGACAACCCAACACCATTCAGTATCGGGTAAAACGTGCTCTCCTTCTTCGCTCAAAATCCCGTGACTGGGAAATGCAAGTGCGATCGCATTTCTAATCTCTGCATCCGCCCAATTGTCAGACTGCGTAACCAAACTGCCATCAGATTTCTCATCCGCTTGTGCAGAACCGAAATCTTTCAAAAACTGCTGTCCGATTGTTTTGACAGTTGTCTGAGAAAAAGTTAGAATAGACTTCCAAAAATCTTGCATTAGTTATTGGTTTGTAGGAGAAGACGGCGGTTGAAACCGCGCTGATAAAAACGAAGACGGCGGTTGAAACCGCGTCTACAAAAACGAAGTCCGCCTCCGCGGACTGAAGAGAACTTTCTTCAACCCGCGGAGGCGGGTTTGGTCTGTATAGACGCGGTTTCAACCGCCCGGTATTCTCAGTCTAATTCATTTTCAAGGATAGTTGCGATCGCACTTTTAGCATTATCCTGAAATTCTGCAACATCCACCAGACTCAACAGATACAAAGCGAAAATCATACCCACAGCCGGCACTGCAAAAACCAACCCGTAAGCCAACATCGGCACTCCAAACAAAGTCCTGCCAAAATCCAAAATAGCACCGCCGCTAACCGTAGCAAAACCCCGCGCCATCGCCTGCGACAAACCCCAAGCGCCAATAAAAGTCCCCGCAGTTTCCGCAGCCGTCAAATCCAACATCAAACTCAGCGCGCCCGTCGTCGTAATTCCCGAAGCTAACCCGAAACACATCAAAGCCGACTTAAACACAATGGGATTACCAGTAAATCCCGATAAAATAATCAAGCCAAAACAAGCCGCCACCGACAAACAACCCAATCTAATCGTATTTTGCTTGCCAATCCGCGGCACAATTAAAAAACCAGTTGCGCTCAAACCGATGAGAACACCAGTACCGTAAATAGCATTCAACCGCGTACTTTCCGAAATCGGCATCTTAAAAATTTCCCCGCCGTAGGGTTCCAAAACGGCATCCTGCATAAACAAACAAATTGTCATCACCAGCAGGAAAGTAAAAAACAAACCAGTTTGGCGGCTAGCAGTCAAAATCCGCAGCGCACTTCCTAAAGTAATCTTATCTTCTCGATTAACTGCGATCGATCGCGCCCCGTAACGCGAATACTTCTTCTCAACCCCAAAAGTTGCAATCCCCACCAACAGCAAAACCACCGCCGGCACCTTCACAAACAAACCATTAATCGAAGCCTGCAACACTTCCCGCGGCACATCCCCATCAATCTGCTTCAGCAAACCGCTGCTGACAATCGCCCCGATAATAATACCAACCATCAGCATCGACCACACCACACCCACCAACTTCGATCGATCTTCCTCATCGGAAACATCCACCAACAAAGCAGCAAAAGGAGTCGAGCTCGAACAAATCGCGATACCGTAAACTGCAAAAACCAAACCCAGCAAACCCACCCAGCCGTAAGTCGGAGTCGTCCACCCCACAGCGTCTAAACTAGCGCCCAAGCGCCACATCACCTGCACCGCCAAAAAAGCCGAAATCACAAACAACAGCCCTCCCATCCACACGTAACCCGTGCGGTGATGGCCAAACAAAGGCTTAGCATCCGACATTTGCCCGAACCATACCCTCGCTGGCGCCACAAACTGGTGCATCGCCAGGGTACCAGCCACCACAGTAGCCGGAATCGCCAACTCCTTAATCATCACGCGATTGAGTACCCCCAGGGTCAAAATCGACATCATGCCCAGCCCCATCTGAAACAAGCCCAGGCGGAACATCGTCGCGAGGTCAATTCTCTTTTGGGCAGCAGTCGTGGAATCTGTTAATGTAGAATCTGGCAAACGGTCGATCGGCATAACTTTTCAAATAAAGACAACATTTGAATTTATAGTAACTGAGATATTGCAATCGGCCGCCATTATACCCACAGCTAGAAGCTCAAATGACATTATTCATATAAAAATAAAGAGAATCAATATAGCAACCGCCACCTGAAAGCGCGGACATAAATAACCTCATGAATCGATCCCCGATCCCGCGATCGATAAACCGTTTGATTCCCGTACTATGTAACTGTCAACTGTCAACTGTCAACTGTCAACTGCTATAACTGTGGATTTACCAACCGTGACAACTATCACCCTAGGACAAAATGGCCCAGCCGTCATTCCCCTGTGCGTCGGAACTTGGGCTTGGGGCGACAAACTATTTTGGAACTACGGCAGCAACTACGGCGCCGCCGAAGTAGAAGCAGCATTCAACACATCCCTAGATGCCGGAATCAACTTTTTCGACACAGCCGAAGTCTACGGTAACGGCTTGTCAGAAGAATTGCTGGGACAGTTTATCAAAAAAACTAGCCAACCCGTGCAAATAGCCACCAAATTCGGCCCCGTACCCTGGCGGATTACCGGAAAATCAGTTTCCGAAGCCTTGAGTGCCAGCTTAAAACGGTTGCAAGTAGAACAAATAACCCTCTACCAAGTACACTGGCCTTTTAGTTTTTTACTGAGTCAAGAAACTCTGATGAATGCCTTAGCAGACGAAGTAAAACAAGGCAGAATTCAAGCAGTAGGAGTCAGCAACTATTCCGAAGAACAGATGCGCGAAGCTCACAAAATACTAGCAGCCAGAGGCGTCCCCCTAGCAACAAATCAAGTCCGTTACTCATTGCTATCGCGGCAAGTAGAAAAACAAGGAATTGTACGTGCAGCCTCGGAATTGGGAGTAACAATTTTAGCTTACAGCCCCTTAGCCCAAGGATTGCTCACCGACAAATACACAGCCCAAGAACCACCTACAGGAGCCCGCAAAATGGACTCCCGATTCGGCAAAGTGGGCCTTGAAAAAATCGAATTAGTCATGTCTACCTTGCGAAAAATGGGGAGAAAGCGCGATCGCACGCCCGCGCAAGTTGCCCTAAACTGGTTAATAGCCCAAAACGGAGTTATCCCAATTCCCGGCGCCAAAACCGCAAAACAAGCCGAAGAAAACGCAGGCGCCCTAGGCTGGACTTTAAGCCAAGATGAAGTCAACCAACTAGAACTAATGACACGTCCCTGGCGAGAATAAATCTCTAATAGGTATGTAGTTGCGCTTGAGCGCTCTATCCGAGGTACGTAGTTGCGCTTGAGCGCTCTATCCGAGGTATGTAGTTGCGCTTGAGCGCTTTATCCGAGGTACGTAGTTGCGCTTTAGCGCTCTTTAAACGCGATCGCACAACTACAAACAATCTACCAGATGCGCCCAAAAATGTCAGTTCCACAATCCCTAGCCGAACTTTCCTCTTCCTATGAAAAAACTATTAACTGACTGGGGTTTCACGCGCCAAGGCTGGAGCAACAACAGCCGGGGCGAATATTTAGTTTTTCTGCAATTAGTATTACTTGCAGCATTTACAATCTTACCAGTTTATCAACTACCCGGATTCAAAATTCAATCAACTCAATTAATTTATCTTACCTGGTTTTTAGCAAGTATTCTCAGCTCTATCGGATTAACTTTCATCATCAAAGGACTGATAGATTTGGGGAAAAACCTCACACCTTTACCCTATCCCAGAGAAGACGGAGAATTAGTCCAAACAGGCATTTACGGAATAGTGCGGCATCCCTTGTACAGCGGCGGCATCTTCGCAGCCCTCGGCTGGACAATCTTTCAATTCAGTTTATCTCATTTAATAGCGACTGCAATTTTACTAATATTTTTTGACATCAAATCCAGACGCGAAGAAACTTGGTTGAGCGATAAATATCCCGACTATTCAGAATACCGCCAGCGAGTAAAAAAACTAATTCCGGGCATTTATTAAAAGTTCGATATTGCTCGAACGACAGTTTCGTTCGAGCAATCGTTCTCTGACATACTCGGCGATCGCAGGTTGTAGCATTAAACTGGTGGATGCGGTATAATTAAGCGATCGCTCATCGAAAATCAGCGATCGCTCGGCCAGCGCCTCCAATGCTTCCATCAGTTGCCGTCCCGAAACTTCGGGCAAAATTTCAGCTTTTAGCTTCGCAGGAGTCGCTGCTTCTTGGTTAATGGCTAACCAGTACATGATTTGTTGTTGCAGGGGAGACAGGCGATCGAATTGGCGATCGAGCAAATCCCACAAATCGCTAAAAACAGTATTTCCTTGCACTAAAAATGCGTGAATGTCACCACCAAAAAGTGTTTGAATAGTCGTTGCAGCAAGTTTCAGGGCGAGGGGATTGCCACCAAAATAATTTACAATATCTCGACATTGCAATAGCGTTACCTTTAATCCTTTATCAGCGAGGATTTGCTGGCATACAGGTGGCGAAAGGCCGAAGAGTTTGAGCGATCGCACGGGCAAATTTTCACCCGATCGCACAGCAAACCCGCCGGGTTGTTCTCGTCCGGTTAAAATCAGACAACTTTGGTGTGGTTCGTCAGCAATGCGGGCAAATAACTGTCGGTAATCTTCATAACCTTGTTGATATTGTCCGCTGCGATTTCCTGCTTGCAAAATCGACTCCAGATTGTCGAAAATTAACAAACAGCGTTTTTGCCGCAACTGTTCCATGAGAGCATGAATAGAGTGATTGGTTTCGGCTGATGAATTAGTTAAAATTGGTAAAATATCGCTGAGGATAGCATCTAATGTCGGTGCTTGCTGCAAACTCCGCCAGATCGCGAATTCAAATTTAGATTGAATTTGCTGGGCGAGTTTGACAGACAGAGAAGTTTTGCCGATACCGCCAATTCCAAAAATACCGATCGCACGGGTAGAATCGCCGCTAATCCAAGTTTCTAATGTTTCTAATTCCTGCAAGCGGTTGTAAAAATAGGAAACATCGATCGCTTCTCCCCAATCTTGGATGCCCGCACTGCTCTGCTGGTAGTGGCGCAAGACTGCTTGCAGATTTTGTTTTGAGACTTTTTCGCCAAGAATTTGAGAGAGATTTCGCCACAAATGCGAACCGACTTGTTTGATATAGTCGTGTTCGTAAAGTAGGCGATCGGCTATCTCTTGATAAGAGTGTCCTTCCCAAGTTTCCAGAAAGACGTGGGATTGAATGTCAGTGAGTTTTTGCTGTTTGTTTGCGGATTGTAACAGATGGTCGATTAGGGCGATCGCCTCTTGTGCTGTCATAGTTTGTTATTTTGAACTATTTACTATATTCACCGAATATTCTGAGTGGGGGTTCTTTTTCAGGATAGAAAACAAATTTACTTAATTAACCGCAAGGTAGTCCCTTTTATACTCGGCGGTTGAAACCGCGTCTAATTGAACTCGGATTTGGGATAAGGTAAAATCTCAAATCGATCGAGTGAATTTACGTAAGTTTACAAAAGCTTGTCACTTTTTCTCACCGCCAGGGCGATCGTTTTAGGGTTTGATGGGGAAAGTCAAACTATTCAGAGTCAAACAAGCAAGCTTATTGCATTCTCAAAGCAGTATTCATCTTTGTTGGCTGATTCTGACTCAACATTCTCATCTGGAAGAATAAAGCAATGAAGTTAAAGGCTATTGTCGATACTGTTCTGAAAAAACGTCCCATACAGTCAACAGAACTATCTAATGATGAAAAATTTGATTTCAAGGAAAGTGACATACTTGAAATAGAAGAATTTTCCAAGGCTCAATTTGGTCATCTTAAAATAGTGCTTGCTAATCCAATTAAAGGAAGCAAAGATTGGTTTGTCTTCGAGAGACATATATCGATCGCAGGCAATCTTAATATTGGAGTTCAAGGTGCTGACTCAGCCATCAACGTCAATTCAGATTTGATTGTTGGTGGCGCAACTCGATTATTAGGTGGGGCTAAACCTGCATACTGGGGTCGCTATTTTAGCGGAACTGACTTTTCAGGGTTTGGAGAATACAAAAAACGTGAAGAAAACAACATACTTAGGAGAAATAATATTCGCGTCTTGCCGATCGGTCGTTTCACAACACGAGTTGGATTTGGAGAGAGAGAAGGTGATATTGATGGTACAGATCAAGCATTGGATTTCTTGGCAACTTTTGGTGAAGATTATCTCCAATCTCAAGGCGGAGAATTTTATTTCTTTTTAGATGTTGAGCCAAGCGATCCACTATCTACAGAATATTATCTCGGATGGTCTAAAGCAGTTATAGCTAGCAGTTCCAAAATTAAAATGCTACCTTGCGTTTACTTGGGATCGCAGGACGATCAAACATCAACCTCCCTCAAACAAGCAATGAATAGAGGTGCGGAATGTCACGGATTATGGATTGCTAGATTTGATAACAGGTTCCGCACACCCAGCATCCCAATTCCACCTTTAGAGTTTGATGCTTTTAAAGCTCAGCCTAGTACAGATGTTCCTTGCCCGGTGCTTTTTTGGCAGTATGCTGGGGAAATTGGAATGCGGAATGATTTTGATTTTAATGTCTCTAATCCTGATGTAGATTTTGACGCATTACTGAAGCGACTTGTTTTGCCACAGGCTATCTAGTAAGAGCCTATTCATGGCTGACAAATCTTTACAAAAGTCTGTCACTTTTTCTCACCGGCAGGGCTATCTACTTTGGGTTTTGATGGAGTTAAAGCAGAGCAAAAGCTGCTAACACCATATTTATTATTCCAATACAACACTTAGCTTGAGGTAAATTATGGCTGTCAATCATAACGTTCCCTATTTCAGTCAATACGATAACGAAATTGCTCCAAAGATCACTTGCGGTTCTACAAGCGCAGCAATGTGTCTCAAGTATTTTCAAGTTGCAGATTTAGGCCCCTGGCCACAGTACGAGGATGATGTAAAAGAACGTTTCGATCGGCTGGGAATAGATCACGGTTCTCCCGATGGAATCAGAAGATTGTTAGAAGGTTTAGGCTTGAGAGATGATTTGACACTGAGGGGGAGTCTTTCAGACATCACTCGGTCTCTCGATTCTGGTGAGATATGTATATTGCATGGTTATTGGACAGAGCCGGGTCACATTTTAGTTATTCGCGGTTATAACAACAATGGTGACTTTTTTGTGAACGATCCAGCCGGAGAATGGTTCTACGGAGGCTATCGAAAAAACTCCCAATTTTCACCAGATAACAAGGGCGAAAACAAGTTATATAGTCGTAAATTGATATCCTCCGGTGGTAATGCCTTTAATTGGCGTGAAGCTTTAGGTTTTTATGACACTTGGGACAGCAGCACGATCGAATCTACTGCAACAATGTGGTTGCATCGAGTTTCTAGATAGCTTTGAAAAGTTCCTGCGTTTGCAATTGACATTCTGCTCGCTGACTGAGTTCGAGTCTCAGGGCGATCGCCCTTATTTGCTCCATCAGTTCGATCGCCCTTCCTAACCCAAACTGCTAGCTATTAGAATCCCGATCGCACCTCACCCCTTCACTCCCTCACCAAATAAGGGGAAATAAAGGTTACAGGTGCGATCGCCCTCTCCCCTGACTAATGACTGATGTCAACTATCAACTGACTTTCATTCATGCCGCGTACCATCAGGCATCACCGCCCCCTTCAAATTCGCCCCGGTCAAATTTGTCTCCAACAGCAAAGCATTCCTCAAATTAGCACCCTTCAAATTAGCACCTTCCAGATTCGCCATCCACAGATTTGCCCCCTCCAAATTCGCCCCCTCTAAGTCAGCATTAACCAGAAAAATACCTTTCATAAAAGCACCTGTTAAGTTAGCTTTTTTCAAGTTACTCTCTCCCAAATAAGCATCTTCTAAAAACGCCTTTTCTAAATTACTTACCTCCAAATTTGCCCCTACTAAATTGCTGCTTATCAGGTAAACACCAGCCAAATTTGCCTGTTTCAAGTTAGCATTTACCAAATGGGCACTCCACAAATTGGCATCTTTGAGGTTAGCATTTTCTAAATTGACGCCTTCGAGAAAAACTGCACTCAAATTAGCCCCGGAAAGATTGCACCCCCGGCATTCTCTCGCTGTCAGCAATTGTCGGACTTGATGCTTGACTGAGGAACCGTTGGCTGCGAAAATTATTAAACCTGTAGTTGCTAAGCCGATCGCCCAAACAGTCGCCATCCCGATCGCACTTACAATCTTTCTTTGTGTCATGCCTCGAAAATCCGGGATTAGTATAAAAATATACCTATAATTTCTAGTGTTGGCGATGGCGTTCCGCCCCGCAAGCTACGAGTTTTTTGCTGCTCTTCCCTTCCCTCATGAAAAAACAGTTAAAACTTCAATTGCTAGCGATCGCCCTTATTTCCATCATAGCAACAATCGCTGTTGGGTGCGATCGCCTGCTCAAAAAACCTTTCCAACTCCCCCCATCAGCCAAACAAGAACCCTGGGCAGTGCAAATAGGCCTGCGAGTCGGCCTGATCCGGGACAACATCCCAACAGTCAACCGCATTGTTTTAGTCCCCGACGAAGCCACATTCTTAGCCGCAATCCAAAAGTGGAATTTCAAAGGACACTGGCCGATTCTCATCGAAGATCAAAAATATGCACCGATGTTTTTGCAGCGCTTCCAACCCGAAGAAATTGTCCGTTTACCCAGCATCAAACAGGAGATCCCAAAAGGTCAAAAACTCCAACAATTAATGCTGAAGGCAACAGCAGCAGCCTGGAATGCCACGGATACTCAAACCTTAAAAGCAAAATGGAGAGAACTCGGCTGGGAACCGCCAGGAGTAGTCATCACATCTGAAAATGACCCCGCACGTTTAGCAGCAGTGGCCTTAGCAGCGGCCCGCGGCCAACCCTTAGTATTTGTCGAAGGCAACTTCGGAAAACCCAACGATAATCTTAATACTGCCCAGTGGAAAACTCTGCAAACAGCAGTTACCAAAGCTGTCGAATCTACCGGATATTTTTACTCGCAACTCGGAGATGCGATCGACACAATCACGATTGTACGCCAACTAGCAGTAAAATATCAATCCCCCCAAAAGCAAGACGAACAATGGGCTGTTACCGACGGTTTGGGGCGACATCCCAACGGTGAACGCTGGGCCGCGGCTGGCTGGATTTACGGTTCCCAAGTGCGATCGATCTATCAAGCCATGTGCGCCATATTTCTCGACAGCGAAACAGCTATGCTGTATGACAGTTACCCAAAAGAAGGAAATTGGGGAAAATATGAAATGGAGTCAGTAGCTAGCGGACTAAAAAGCATAGGTTTGAATGTCGAATTAGTGCAAAAACCCGAATCTACTCTCCAATTGTGGCGCAGTTTAGCTTCAAAGCCGTGGACATTTGACTTAATATTAATGAATTCCAAAGGCTATCCCAAATCATTCCAAGTCGGTAACGGCGACGCCTTGGTTGAGGATATACCAAAACTGAAATTTCCCGCAGCAATCCACATGATTCACAGTTGGTCAGCATCAGATCCAGATGATGCAAATACCGTTGCTGGCAGGTGGTTGCAAAATGGTGCTTACGCCTATGTCGGCAGCGTCAACGAACCTTTGTTATCTGCATTTATTCCACCTAAAATAATGGTCGATCGCCTAAAACGAGGGGCACCTTTTTTAATCGCAGCCCGCCAGCTAGAATCCCCGCCCTGGAAGGTGGCCACCATCGGCGATCCGCTAATGTCGATCGCCAAACCCAAACCCAGAATCCCGGTCGCGCAACAACCGATATGATATAGCAGCGGACAGTTGGCAGTGGACAGTTGACAGTTGCATAGTACGGGAATCAAACCATTTATGCTTGACGGGTATCGGCTATATTCATGAGGTTATTTATGTCCTCACCGCTGTGGCAATTGCTATATTTGCGATCGAACAGCCACCATCAAACAGGTTTGTAGTGAGGACTTTAGTCCTATTCCCTGAGGACTTCAGTCCTCACTACAAAATTTCGATTTGAGATATTTTATTCGACCTAAAATCTCAAATCAGAGCATTTAGTTCCAGTGATTTTACCAGAAAGAATTGGTTGAAAGCCTCTCCGTTTTAGGGAGAAATTAAAATCAGACCATTCATTACTCCAATCCTCTTCCTTCTAGGTAGACATCGGTCTCAAACTGTCAACTGTCAACTGTCAACTGTCAACTGTTAAACAGACTGCTAGATGGCAGAGCCTCTAATGCGATCGCCAGAAACTATAAGACTGTAGATATAGTTAATTAGGATTATCGCTCAGTTTATCTAATTTTGAATGTCACTGAGCATACAATTATCAGCTAAAATTCACTCACCCTCAGAAGCGGTCATTCCATCCCAGCCGCCAGCCCCAAAAATCTGCCATAAAATACGCCTTAATTAACTTGTCAATTCCTCTGAAATCACTCAAAATGAAAATAAGAAATAAAATGTAATATTTATCTAACTTCTCACAGAAGAATGAACCGCTAAATGAAAGCCACCCATCCTGTGGAGCTGCTGCCGCCCGGCTCAACCGCAGAAACTCCGCATTCCTCCCGCCTCAGCCCGCTGTTCAGCCGCCTGCATCCGAACCCAGAAACCCTCCTGCTCGTCCTCTCCCTAGTGATCGGGGGAGTTACTGGCGCAGGCGTCGTCACATTTCACTACCTGATCCACTTGATCCACAGCCTGATGCTGGAAGACTTTATGGGGGCGATCGCCTCTTCGGGATCTTGGACACTAGCGTGCATTCCCACCCTCGGCGGAGTCATCATCGGGCTGATGCGCTGGCGGTTTCGCGATTTTGGCCCCAATATGTCATCCTTAATTGCCGCCACCCGCGGGCTACAAGAACTCTCCCCCCTCAAACCCATCACCAAAATGGTGGCGGCCTCAGTATCCCTGGGCACCGGCGCCTCCCTCGGCCCGGAAGCCCCCAGCGTGGAAATCGGCGCCAACTTCGGAATGCTGCTAGCTCAAATCTTGCAGCTTTCCCCAGAACGGCAGCGCTTGCTCCTCGGCGCGGGAGCAGCAGCAGGCTTATCCGCCGGGTTTAACTCTCCCATCGCCGGAGTCTTTTTTGCCTTAGAAGTCGTACTCGGTAGCACCTTCGCCACTTCGTCAGTCAGCGTTGTCTTGCTCTCCGCCGTAGTTTCGGCGCTGATCGCTCAAATTTGTTTGGGAGCTCAGCCGGCCTTTGCTTTGCCAATCTACGATGTCCGCAGTCCTCTAGAACTGCCTCTTTACATGGGATTGGGACTTTTGGCAAGCTGTGTGTCCTTAGCTTATACAGAAGCAATTCAATTGGCCGATCGCTGTTTTCAAGGAAAAACCCGAGGATTTGCTTGGCTGGGACGACTGCCCCGGCCGCTTCATCCCGTCATCGGCGGTGCGATCGTCGGTTTAGTCGCCCTGCAATTGCCTCAAATTTTGGGTGTGGGCTACGAAACAGTCCAAGCAATGCTCCAAGATGTCAAATTTTCCTTGTCTTTGCTGCTGTTGCTGCTATTCGTCAAACTGGCGGTGACAGCTATCAGCCTCGGTAGCGGTTTAGTGGGTGGTATCTTCGCCCCGGCGATGTTTTTGGGAGCTTCGTTGGGTTCGGCTTATGGCATCTTTTTGGAAATGATCCCGGCATTGAGCGATCGAGTCGCAGGCCCTGCCGCCTACGCAATGGTGGGCATGGCCGCCGTCCTCGCAGGTAGCGCTAGAGCACCGCTGACAGCCATTCTATTGATGTTTGAATTAACCCGCGATTATCGGATTGTATTGCCTTTGATGGCCGCAGTGGGATTGAGTGTTTGGTTGGTGGAGTTTGTGAATCGTCGATCGACAGCCCACAGCCTCAACCTCCAACAAATGGGCGTAGATGTTGCTGTCAACGAGCCGATCAAAGCCAGGGAACAGTTGCAGGATTGGGAAGATGTTTTGGGCGATCGGATCGTCACAGAATTGATTTCTTGCCAACTGCCGATCGATGACGAACACAGGGACGATGAGCCCGTGCTGGCGATCGGCAACTCACATTTGCCAGAAAATGTCAAGCCATTACCTGAAACAAAATCTGCCGTTTGACCGCTCTCAAATCCTGTTGCTTCGCCACCAAACCGATAACCTTAAAACTAAATCTGACTACTATGATATTTATCAACCCGAAAACCGATTACGCCTTCAAAAAAATCTTCGGTTCCTCACAAAGCAAAGAGATTCTAATTAGCTTTCTCAACGCCTTAATTTATGAAGGAAATTCCACCATCGAAGACTTAGAAATTATTAACCCGAATCTGCCTCCCAAACTAGAAGGCTTAAAAGATAGTTATCTCGATGTGAAAGCCAAACTCAGCGACGGCACTTTAGTAATCATTGAAATGCAAGTGCTCAACGTCCAGTCTTTTGGCAAGCGGGTTTTTTACAATGCAGCTAAAACCTATGCTTTTCAATTGGAAGCAGCCCAAGGCTATCGACTATTGAAGCCAGTAATTGCTTTGACAATTACTGACTTTGAGATGTTTCCTGAGAATGCAGAATTTATTTCGAGATTTGTGTTAAAAGAAGTCAATAAAAACTTTACATATCCCGAAAATGAGCTAGATTTAGTATTTGTAGAATTGCCGAAATTTATCAAAGGAGAGGAGGAACTTGAAACTTTAGCAGATAAATGGATTTATTTCATGAAAAATGCGAGAAGTCTGACATCAGTCCCAGAAACAATGGATAGTATACCAGAAATACATGAAGCTTTTAATATTGCGAATCAAGCCAAGTTGAGCCGAGAGGAAGTGGCAGATTTAGACAAAAGAGAACAGTTTATTTATGACCAACAGGGAGCAATTATTAAGTCGCTTAACGAAGGCATAAAACAAGGCATAAAACAAGGCATAGAACAAGGCATAGAACAAGGCATAGAACAAGGAAAGCGAGAAGAAAAGCTGGCGATCGCCCAACAATTACTCTCACAGCTAGATAATGACAAAATCAGCCAAGTTACAGGGCTTACCGTTGAGGACGTGCAAAATTTGCGGGGCGATTCCTAAATATTCCAACAAACTACGCCTCACTGATTGAATCACTACTACAAAATTAAAGCCATGATATTTATCAACCCAAAAACCAAATACGCCTTCAAAAAAATCTTTGGCTCCTCAGAAAGCAAAGAGATTCTAATTAGCTTTCTTAACGCCTTAATTTATGAAGGAAATTCCACCATCGAAGACTTAGAAATAATCAACCCAAATCTGCCGAGGCAACTTGCAGATTTAAAAGATACTTACCTCGATGTCACAGCCAAACTAGACGATGGCACCTTAGTCATTATTGAAATTCTAGTTCTCAACGTTCAATATTCTGGCAATCGGGTATTGTACAATGCAGCCACAACCTACGCATTTCAATTGCAAAGAGGAGAAGGCTATCGAATGCTCAAGCCATTAATAGCTTTAACCATTACAGATTTTGAAATGTTTCGCAACAGCCCTAACTTAATTTCGAGATTTGTGTATAAAGAAGTTGAAAGCAATTTAAACTATCCCGAAGATGCCATGAATTTAGTGTTTATAGAATTACCTAAATTCCATAAAGAAGCAAGTCAACTAGAAACTTTGACAGATAAATGGATATATTTCATGAAATATGCCAGAATGCTCTCAGAAGTTCCCGAAACAATCGATAGCGTACCGGAAATCCACAAAGCATTCGATCTTGCCAATCAAGCCCGGTTAAGTCGGGAAGAAGTAGAAGTTTACGAACGCAAGGAACAGTTTATTCACGACCAACAGGGAGCAATTATTAAAGCTGTTGAAGAAGCAAGACAGGCAGGAATACAGGCAGCAAGAGAACAAAGAAAACGAGAAGAAACGCTAGCGATCGCCCAACAATTACTCTCACAGCTAGATAATGGCGCAATCGCCCAAGTTACCGGGATTAGCGTTGAGGATGTGCAGAATTTGCGGGTAGATTCATAGTTTAAATTAATTAGGCACAGGGAGTGGATTTGTAATGTCACTAGACTATCCTGAATATGAAGAACTACGCAAGCAAAGTTGGTTCTTGGGATTGCTTTGGCGTATAGGTGACTTGGGATACTATCTTGGGCTATTTGGCGCATTAGGATCGCCATTAATGATGATTTACAGTCAACTCACGCGAAAAGGTCATTTGCCCTGGCATACAGCCTTATTGGGTGGATTTCTGTGTACAGCATTCTGCGTTTGCATCTTTTTGGCTTCCGCACAGCTTAAAAGTTTTGCGTTCAAAAGAGGAGACGCTTTAAAGAATAAACGTTATCGATAAAGCGGACGGCACGAATATCTTGGTGCTGGGTTTGAGGTTACTTGCCACGATTTATCGCCCGCACTCAACCCATCGCTCTGGCAAACACTGGCGCTACACTCAACTCTGGGGTAAAATAATCAAATATTATCAACAATCGGCAGAGAGGGGCTTCGGTGGCAGGAAACGAGGCAACTGCGAAAAACAAAAGTCAGAAAAAACCCGGAAAAACCCCCTTGGGTTCCAGTCATTACGGCTTGTTAGGGCTGCATCCTTCAGCCTCTGCGATCGAAATTCGGCGATCGTACCGGGAACTGAGCAAACTCTACCATCCCGATACTACCGACTTGCCACCCGCAGTCGCCACCGCCAAATTTCAACAGCTCAATAACGCCTACGCCACCCTCAGCAACCCAGAACGCCGCCTCGCCTACGACCTCAAAATAGGTTATTCTCGCCTGAATGTGATTCAGTCGCCCCCGGGCTTCAACACTCCGGTTTCGGGATCGAGTAAAAAAACTTCTAACTCGGCTTACCTAGATCCCACGGATCGCCCTCTGTCCCCCGGCGAAATATTCGCTCTATTTATCATGGGGGCTACTTTAGTCGGATGCTTGGTACTGGCGATCGCGATCGGCTTAATTCGTGGCAATTGACAACTAAAAGTTCTAAATTAAAGATTAACTACAGTTTTCCCAATTCCCAATTCCCAATTCCCAATTCCCCATTCCCCATTCCCCATTCCCAATTGCTCATGACTCTTCCTTCCGCTGACACTCCTTTGTACAGCCATCCACTCCCAGAAATCGAACAGTGGCTAAAAAGCCGCGGCTGCGAGCAAGATCGGCGAGAACTCCACTGCTGGCAGATCGATCGACCAACCTGGAAAGCAGAACTCTCCCTCGATATCGATCAACTCACTATCCGCTATATTGACGCCGGAGCCGACGGCCAAGACATTCAGCGAGCCTTCAAATACTCGCTCTCGCGTCACGACATTGAAGATGCCGTTT
Source organism: Microcoleus sp. PH2017_35_SFW_U_B (assembly GCF_020737865.1). Lineage (NCBI taxonomy): Bacteria > Bacillati > Cyanobacteriota > Cyanophyceae > Oscillatoriales > Microcoleaceae > Microcoleus > Microcoleus sp. PH2017_35_SFW_U_B. The sequence continues at coordinate 14,355 of NZ_JAEQDE010000125.1, read as the reverse complement.
TCTCAGGCCCCTAATTTGATTTTAGATTGGCGATTTTAGATTTTAGATTGAGGAATATACTTCAGAATCAATACCTAATTGGCAACTGAAAAATATCTAAAATCCAAAATCCAAAATCGTTTTTAGATTTTAGATTGAGGAATATACTTCAGAATCAATACCTAATTGGCAACTGAAAAATTAATCTAAAATCCAAAATCTAAAATCCAAAATCCAAAATCGTTACACTTTGCCAAATCGGCGGCTGCGCTGCTGATAGTCAGACAAAGCGCGGTGAAACTCCGATCGATCGAAATCCGGCCACAGCGTCTCAGTAATGTAAATTTCCGAATAAGCCATTTGCCACAGCAGAAAATTGCTCAGCCGCATTTCCCCGCTCGTCCGAATCAGCAAATCCGGATCGCAAACATCAGCAGTATACAAATAGCGTTTAAATAAAACCTCATCAATCTCCTCTGGCTGCAACTTGCCCTCTTGTACCTGAGTGGCGATCGCCCGACAAGCCTGTACAATCTCCTGGCGGCCACCGTAATTCGTCGCCACCCGAAACAAAATCCCCCGATTGTGCTGAGTAGCCGTCACAGAGCGCTCGATTTCCGCCTGCAAAGACTTCGGCAAAGCCTGCAAATTCCCCATAAATTGAATTTGCACGTCCTCGTCCACCATCTCGCGCAATTCTTGCCGCAGCTTGCCCTCAAACAAACTCATCAAAAAATCCACCTCCCCGGCCGGCCGGCCCCAATTCTCCGTCGAAAAAGCATAGGCTGTTAAAGCTGGAATTCCCCAATCTTTGCAGCAGCGCAGCAGTTCTTTGAGAGCGCTAGCTCCTCGGCGGTGCCCCGCAATCCGTGGCAACCCCTTATTCTTAGCCCAGCGCCCGTTTCCGTCCATAATCACTGCTATGTGCTTAGGCAGTAGTTCTTGTTGTAGATCCGCAGGCAACTTTTCCAAGCAAATTCCTTGACTCATGGTTTCTCCCGATTACCCGACTAACGGCGCAGTATCCGTTTTAACAGTGTCACTCCCTTCAATCCTATCTGCCGTCCGAGATTGCCGATCGGAATTGGAGTCACCACTCTTTCTCCTTCCGACGGAAACAGCTTTGCTTCTAGCAATTCCTTAAGTTTGCTGCTAGTCAAAGGTCGATTTAAAGTTCCCATCTGCGCCAGAGAAATCGAACCGGTTTCCTCCGACACCACGACGCACACGCAAGCTTGCACCCGTTCCGTAATCCCCATCGCCGCCCGGTGGCGGGTTCCCAACTGCCGCGAGGCGCTGCGATCGGACAAAGGCAAAATTACCCCAGCCGACACGATCCGCGAAGCCCGAATCAAAACAGCCCCATCATGCAGCAAAGTTTGCGGTTGAAAGATAGTCTGCAACAATTCCTTAGAGACTTCCGCATTTAGCTTCACTCCCGGAACTGAAAAATCCCGATCGTCGATCGGAGAATCTGTTTCTACAATTAATAAAGCGCCCGTGCGGTTTTGCGAAAGTTCTTTTACTGCGTCCACAATTTCATCTATTACGCTGTCGGGTTCGGGAGTTGGTCGGCGATCGCGTCCAAATAATTGTATAATTTCCCCCCGACCCAATTGTTCCAGAAATCGGCGAAACTCCGACTGTAATATTACCGCCATTGCCACAGCAGAACCCGTTACCAAGCTGTTGAGCGCCACGTGCAACAGCCTCAATCCAGCCCAGTTACTCACCGCCGCCGCCAGCATCAAAATAATAAATCCCCTTACCATCCAAAGCGTCCGGCGCTCCCCGACAATGACGAGCACCAAATACGCAAGGGCAAATACCAGTCCAATATCGATCGCCTGAATCAATAAGGACTGAATGAGGCCAAAGTCATAGCCAGATTGTTGATTGTTCATGGTTCATCGAACCTTACCGCCTGTGAACCGCGAACTATGATGCACTCGAACCCGTGAACCATGAACAGTTGTTATTCCAATCGCGTGACTGAACAAGCCAAAAGTAAAAAGTTTAAAAACAATCATCAAGAAATCCCAATGAATCATCTTACTTTTTACTTTTTATGTTTTACTTCTTACTTTTTAGTTCCGAGTCTTTCAGGAAGGCGATCGAACCTCAGCAAATCCTCGTCAGTTTCCCGCTCTACGATCGTGTCAACTTTCCCATCTTTCACCAAAACCGCCGCCGGTCTGGGGACTCGGTTGTAGTTAGAAGCCATGCTGTAATTGTATGCCCCTGTAGCCGTAACGACGAGAATATCTCCCGACTGACACTCTGGCAACTTAGCATCTTTAATCAGAATATCGCCTGATTCGCAGTGTTTGCCAGCAACTGTCACTGTTTCCGTTAACTCAGCAGACATTTTGTTGGCTGCGAGGACTCGATAAACTGATTGGTAGGTAATTGGACGGGGATTGTCCGACATACCGCCATCTACCGATAAATACGTCCGGATTCCTGGAATGACTTTTTTAGCGCCCACCGTATAAGCGGTGACGCAGGCTGAACCCACGAGCGATCGACCCGGTTCGCAAAGCAATTTCGGTAATGGCAACTTCTCATTATTGTTGCAAGCTGCTACCATTGCGTCGCAGACTGTCTTAGCCCAATCATCTATGCTTGGAGGATCGTCGGATTCAGTATAGCGAATACCCAACCCACCGCCAATATTAATTTCTGTCGGCTTCAACCCGTGCCCAATTGCTGCTTTGAAAGCCTTAACGATCACATCTGCTAAATCGTGGTGGGGTTTCACTTCAAAAATCTGAGAGCCAATGTGAGCGTGTAATCCGACGCAGGATAAAGACGGCTGCTTGCTGAGGTAAATGAAAACATCCTTGAGGGAGTTGGGATCGAATCCAAATTTACTGTCGATTTGACCAGTTTTAATGTAGTCGTGAGTGTGACACTCAATTCCAGGCGTAAACCTGACCATAACTCGTATCCGCTCACCGGCTTTGTGACTGACACCCAATTTTGCCAACTCTGCGAGATTGTCTAAATCCCACAAATTATCTGCAATGATTGTGCAGCCACTGGTGACAGCTAGTTCGATTTCCTCGCGGGATTTGTTATTCCCGTGAAAGTAAATTTTTTCTGGATTCACGCCAGCTTTTAGTGCTGTCTTAATTTCTCCGGCAGATACCACATCTATGCCTAAGCCCTCGGAAGCCGCGATCGCGCAAACAGCCAAACAACTCCAAGCCTTAGAAGCATAGATCACTTGAGATTCGCCCGGATAGTACCGCTTAAAAGCCTCTCGGTACTGGCGGCTGGTCGCCCGCAGCGTTTCTTCATCTAAGATGTACAGTGGCGAGCCAAATTTCTCTACCAAGTCTGTTACGTCGCAGCCTCCTATTTCCAAATGATTCTTACTGTTGACGCTGGCTGTCAGCGGTAAAAGCTCTTGATTGGGCGATCGACTTTCCCTGGGTTCTTGAGATTTAGACAGATACTGAAGTCCAGATTCCACTTTTTCGATAGATTGAGTTAATACCATCGCGCAATAACTATCCTTACTGTGTTCTCCAGTGTACAATTGACGGCAAGCAATTGGGTCATCAGCGCCCAGATTGATGCTTTTGAGTAATTATTAAATCTAAAATCCCCTGTGCCTTTTCTCGGAATCAAACATCTCGCCGCCGAACACCTCAACAGTGCAGTAGAGCTCGATCGCCTCTGTTTTGGCGGACTTTGGACGATCGAAGGCTACAGGCGCGAGTTAGACAGTCCTAATAGCGATTTACTGGGTTTGTGGACATGGGAAACTGAGGGTTCTGAATCAGCTCACAACCAGGCGGGTACGCACCATCCACCGCTCCTACAGATTCGGGCCCGCACGCACCATCCACCGCCCCTACAAGTTCCCCCAATGCTCATCGGTATCGGTTGTCTGTGGGTAATTTTAGAAGAAGCTCACATTACCATTTTGGCGATCGATCCGCGCTTTCAAGGTCAGGGTTTGGGACAAGCTCTGCTTTGGACTTTGCTAAAATCGGCACACCGCAGACAGTTAGAAAGGGCAACTTTAGAAGTGCGAGCCTCTAATTTAGTCGCACTGTCTCTGTACCACAAATTTGGCTTTAAGGAAGCAGGACGGCGAAAGCGATACTACGCAGACACAGGAGAAGATGCTGCTATCCTGTGGCGCAGCGACATTGAAAAACCCGAATTTCAGCAATATTTGGCGAATCAAAAAGTGAAAATTTGCGATCGGCTCCAGCAGAAAAACTGGCAGGGGTCGATCGATAGTTTTGAATTGTGAGCGAACATCTAGTGTATCTGATGAGCGCTCAATTCAAAATAAGTGATTGAACGCTCAAAAGATGATCTGTTGCTGTGATATAGCCTTTCTCACATTGATTCGCGGACGAATCTTGATCTGAAAAGGTTGGTGGTGTAAGGGTTGTAGCATAACTTAGCATACATCATCTTTCGCTTGAAAGGCTATAGTTTCAGTTCAATTGTCATCTTCATCTCCCAAAAGACAGCAAGCTAACAGCATTACTCTTGCATACCTGCATACAGTAGTCGTACAAATAAGCGGACACCATCATCATTCTTCAAAGTTGCATATGATGGAGCTTCGCTGTTACCGATCGCACGCAAATCTGACAGCAATTCTGGATGGAACTGGCAAGTAAAAGAACGTCGAATTTTTTTGGCTTCAAAGTCTTTGTAGTTAATGCACGTAGCCGAACATTCTGTAACTATTTCGCCATTAGCTGCTGTCGAACAAAGAATTTCCACAGAATCAGGCAGTTGTATCAGCCATGACAGAGGACTTCCAGCTATCAAATGCCGATAAGGAATAAGGGCGTCATGAATACTTAAATAACTTAAGCAAATTTGTGGGATGGGCGTCCCGCCCGTGCAGAAAGGACGGGCGGGACGCCCATCCCACAACAATCATCGAGCGTGTAAGTTATTAAATTTTCATTCCTTAGCAAACAGTACAGCTTCTTCGTTGACTTCATCTGAGTGAAACATCGAAATTGATACTTCATGCTCGTATTGAATCGTCGTGTCAATGACACCTTCATGTGCATCTGCTGTTACAGAGTGGGCATGGATGAGTTCCCAAGGAATATCTAAGGCATCGCCGTCTGGAGACTGATAGGGTAACAACACGCGATCGCCAACTTCCTTCGATTCATTGCGCGTCACCGCAAAATGCCGATCGTTCCAGCCCTGGGCAACAACCCGCCCATCACGTTTTTTAACTTGAAGAGTCTTACCTATTGCTTCGATGCGCCCTGCAACCTCTTGCAACGATCTCAGAGCAATACCTGAGCGATCGCCATTCAAAGATGTCATCCCCAGGACTTCTTTGACTGCACGACGAATCAGTCCTATGTTACCTTCAGCAGCCAGTTGGTGGCCTACACAGATGAATATTGCCGGGGCACTCGTGGGCGATCGCGAAATCAGCAATTTTTCCACTAATGCAAACATATCCTCTCGCGGACAGGCTGGACTTGTCCAAGTCGATTCATCGTATGTCGATGGATCGCCTCCTTCCACTACTACGGCATAACCGCAGGTAATTGCCGGAACAATTATTTCTGGATCGATGATTCCCGTTGACCAAACTGGCAATAATACTGAGTCGATATCGGCAACTTTTTGAGCAATGTAGGCAACGTTTTTGGAAGCCCGAACATCTTCTCCGAGAGTGTTAACGCCTACGTGTTCCCACGGTTCAATAATGGTTATACAGTTCCGCAACAAATTAGGATTTTTGAGCAGAAACTCCACATCTTCCCGTGAATTTATGACTTTTTCTAGAGGCTGGGCGTGTCCCCATTCAAAAATGCCATCTTCAGCAAATAATTCTTTTTCTCCCGGTGGATTTAGAGGATTTCTATCTGCCAAGAAATACCCTAACAAAATATGTGCTGATTCAAAATCTAACCTACCTTCATGCAAGTAACCAGGAGTTAATCGCCAGTCCGCTATGGTGGTTTTATTTTTGCTAATTTTGACAGATTCTATTATGTTGATTTACCTCTGGTATTTGTTCATTAAACTGAAAATACATCGTCCATAATACCAATTTTACATGAAGTTGCATAGAATGAAGATACAATATTAAAAGGCATCCGATCTGATGGCACGTCAACTAATTTTGGCGATCGCCAAAAATACAGGCTCTATATTTCGATGTTTCATAGATCGTCGGAGCGATTGATAGAATCAGATCTAGTTGCTTTTTAGCCCCTGCAACCCGCCGCCCAGTATACCCGATGCTCGCCCAACTGACAATATAACCGAAGCCCGAAATGGAACTATTTCAGGAGAGGGGCTTGTGACCTTAGAAATTAACGAATCTCCTCCTACTCCCGTACCGGAGAACTCCTCCCCCTTCGCCTCATTTTTGACCTTTTTGGGATTGGGAGCAGTCCACTTGTGGAGAAAGTCGAGAAAGGGAAACAAATAATAACCTTTACCAACCTAACTTTAAGCGGGGCGTAAATAGAATTACTTAGACTTTTAAAATATTGAGTTATTTGGGCAAATAAATCTAGTAAATTTACGGGTTTACAATACCGCGAGCAAGCTTTAATTTGTATCTCAAGATGTTGTTTTCGTTAATTGCTGCTACAAACGAAAAAAAACTCACTGTTGCGGGAGAAGCCTTTCAAATCAGGAATATCTTAATGAACATAAAATATGGACTGACCGCTATCCTGGAACATATTAGACCTGTTGAAAAAAAAATCACGGAGTTACAATTAAAGGCTTTGAGTTTTAGACCTGAGAGCTAACTCATAATTTTAAAGTGCCGATCTAACCTGCAATCTGCTCCACTTAAGCCAAACCCTTCATTATAGCATAAAATTATTTTGCAATCTTGTCTAATATTAAATAAAACTGCATGGCAGGTGTGACGGAGGAGTCTCCCACGCCTGCCATACTGTTTGTGACAAGTATAACCGACCGATGACCGATGGTTAAATTATGCTTGTTCTAGCCTATGTGTGCCAATGTGCGATCGGGTGGTTTTCTTTTAGGTCGATCGGGTGATGCGGTACTGGTACAATTGGTGGTATGCTTCCTAGCCGCTATTATCTCTGTTAAATAAATTTTTAGTAGGCGATCGGGCTAATCAGCATAACACAATTCTCGCATCCGAGTTGCTGACAGCGGCAGTCCCAATTCTACCAGCGTTTGCAAATACTCATCCGGCGTTTTTGGCGGATTTTTGAGCCTGATTCTTTGTTTTTCCGCTGCTTTGCATACACCTTGCCAATTGAAGTTGAGCAAGCGCAGGATAAACTGATCGGGGTGCAGCGGTTCAATATTATATTGTCTGAGTTTGTCAGCAGGAAAATCTCTGAGATTGAAAGTAACGATAAAATCCGCGCGAGAATGAATTGCTGCTGCTAGAACATGGCGATCGCCCGGATCGGGAAGTTCCAAATCTTGTATAATTGTCTCATAGTCTTGCACTAAACAATTTTTAATGCTGGCATTCATCATATTTTTGGTTCTGGTAAGTCGTTCTGATGTAAGATTTCGATTGTTCAGGAGCACGTTTCTTATCCATTCTTCGTGAATCTCTTCTGTCCACCTCGGTTCAAATACCTCACCAACTCCTAGTTCCATCAACAAATCGCGGAGTGCGGCTGAATATAACACATTAGCATCGCAGACAACTTTGACAATTTTCATGAGTTAGTCGTACAAACCGAGTGCTTCTGATTCTGCCACAAGTTCGTCAAGGATTTTACTTCTTTTGTCATAATCCTGCTTTTTATATTTCATGACATCTTCGTAACGTATCCGACGGCAGCTTTGTACCATTTTGTAAGGAATTTTGCCATCATCTAGTAACTGCCACACATACTCGCGGGACACATTCAGCAAACCCTCAACCTGCCAGATATCGAGTTCTTTAGTAATGGGAGCCAGCTTGACAGTATTGCCGCTACTTGTCTGTTGCAAAATCGCTAACAGCAGGGGTAATACTGCGGCTGGGATGTCAATTGTCTTCCCCTCTTTTTCATCTAATATCAATTTCAGGGATTCGCCAGATGGATGATTTTCTAAGTGCGATTGTAAGGCGCGGCTGCTGATTTTGGCAACCGCTGCTTCTGCGGCTGTTGGCAAAACAGGTGCTGAATTTGGATCTCCGGTGAATGTCATGTTAATTTGGGGGTGAGGATAACAGGCAATCAACTATGATTGTAGCAATTTGAGAATGCGATCGCCAAAATCGAGCAATGAGGTCAACCTGTGGCATACAGCGATTTTACAACTTTAGCGAAAGTTAGAGAATCTTTTAATTTAACCGTAGAAGAACCTTTAGATTTGTTTGGCGATATCCCGGAGGTACAGCCAAGTTCCTATTTGCAAACTACTTTAACTGAAAACCTGTCCTTAGCTACGGCAATTAATACCGAAAAGGCTCGCGCTGAGTTAATTATTGCCCCAATATTATTGGAAGTCAGGCGGCAATTTGATTTTCAAGTTGGTTTTTTCTCGGGTTCAGAATTCAATGTAGATTTAGAAGCAGGTTTGAACGGCTATTGCGATTATATTCTCACTGCATCAAAGGATTCCTATGAAATTCGCGCCCCCGTCATTACTCTCACAGAGGCTAAGAATGAAAGTATTAAATCTGGTTTGGGTCAGTGTATTGCAGAAATGGTAGCCGCCCAATTATTTAATCAGCGCAGCGGAGAGCAAATTGCCAGTATTTATGGGGCTGTGACTACAGGTACTGATTGGAAGTTTCTTAAGTTGAATGGCAGTACAATTTATATTGACAAGCGAGACTTTTTTGTTAATGAAATTAGTCGGATATTGGGAATTTTAATGATGCCATTTCAAGGGTTTTATTCTATGAATCTCACTTGATGCAGCCAGCAAAATCACAGATACTGAGATTGGGACACAACATTGTTGCGTCCCTACTGCAAAATTAATTAATCACCTCACGCGATTAATTTCGACAGCACATTAGACAACTTAGCGCCGAGATTCTCCACAGACTCCTGCTGTTTGGGATCTTTCATCGTACCATCAGCATTAAATGCTTGAAAAGCTTGGGGAATGGCTTTCTGATCCGGGAGTACGAACACGTTAATATTACCTAGGATCGATCGCAAATGCACCAATCCCCGCATACCGCCAAATCCGCCAGGGGAAGCGCTCATAATTACCGCTACTTTGTCAGTAAATGCCACCAATCCTGGTTCTCCCGGGGCTGGGCGCGATACCCAGTCGATCGCATTTTTCAACACAGCCGTAACCGAACTGTTATACTCCGGGGAAGCTATCAAAAACCCGTGATGTGCTACCATCAATTCCTTCAACTTCCGGGCATTTTCTGGTATTCCTTCTTTTGCTTCCAAATCTTCATCAAATAGTGGCATCGGCAAATCCCGCAAATCTACATAAGTAACTTCTGCGCCCGCCGCCCTAGCCCCAGCAGCCGCAACTTTTACCAGCAGTTTGTTGTAGGACGCTTCCCGGGTACTTCCGGCAAATGCAAGTATTTTTGGTGTGTTTGTCATTGACTGTTCCCGATTATTGCTTGCGAGTAAAATTGTACTATTCCAAGTGCTTCCAAACAAAGTCAGCCATGGGTTTGCTTGCAGACAAAGGAGTATCTGTAGCTGAACTGAATAAAACCGATCGCATTTTTACATTTCCGACTCCCAAGCGCCTCTCGACGCGGCTGGGAATTCCGTAACCGAACATAATATGCCCTTTCCCCGCCAACACCACAACTTGATAATCCGGGTTAGCTTTGACAAATTCAGCGATTTTTTCGGCCATAGTTTCATCCCACAAAACTTGAGCTTGCAAAAATCTTTCAAAGGCCGTACTATTTCCCTGTGCAGCCTTTTGGTGCTGTTGGAAAACTTCGAGCAGCATTTGCCTGTATTCGGCGTTGTCGGTGCGAATTTCGGAAATTGGCGGAATATATTTTTTGTCCTCTGCTGTGAGGCTTTCTAAGCCTTGAGAGGCAACTTTTCTCGTTACTTCCGATGGTGTATTTAAGGCTAGGACTGGTAGTTGTTTTTCTTTGGCAAACCGCAAAAATGGGGCGTAATATTCCCAGGGAAAACGCCATCTGCGATCGTACTCTGTTTGCTCGACTAATTGCTCTTCTGTCAGTTTACCAGCTAAGTAGTTGTCGATCGCACTTTGGAACGGACGCTGAAACATCTCCATCGCGATCGCAATTTTACGATTTTGCCGCTGCATTTCTCGAACAATCGCCCGTTGAGCTTGGTGGTCGGCAACGCTATCGTGGGTTTCTCCCAGATACACGACTTTCGCCTTCACCAACTGTTGCAGAATCTCTTGGTTAGTGTAAGTCTGCTGCGGTTGAGGCTTCGCAATCGGTTCCGCTGTCACGATACTGCTACACAGCAGAAAAATGCTCAGCGATAAAGCGCACAGTTTGATGAGTTTGGTTTTTTTCATACAAATATTATCTCTGTTTCTCGCAGTAGCAGCCACAGCCGAACTGTACTATTTTAGCCGCCCATTCAGAAAGCTCGATGCTTCATTTAACTTCATAATTCCTCCTCAATATCTCTACCCATAGAAGATTGTCTTCCGTCTTCCCTCTTCCGTCTTCCTTCTCCCCGACATCCGTTACATCCCGTACATTGCTCGTTGCCGAACTTCCGTCTTCCTTCATCTGTAAAGTTTAGTTGCAGGTGCTTGCACTTCTAGAAAAAGGTGGTAGATTAATAACATGAAGCAAACAAAAAGCTTTTCCGACAGATGCAACATCTAGATATCACAGCGAAGTTCAAAATAGAATCAAAGGAGTAAAACGCTGTTTAATCTCACATCTGTCTCATCAAAAATCAATAACAGCACCCACCAACAAAGCTGATACTTCCTCAACTAATTAGAGGGGAGCAATGCAAGTGAATCCTAGGATTTTTGCAACTCCGCATCGAAGTTGCAAAAAGAGGAAATCACTCGGTACATATGGCTGGGTGCTGTTATTGTTAAAGCTATTATTGTTAAAACAGATTTTTCGACACCTTACTGAAAAATTGTCTCGTCTTCCTTTCGCCACGCCGGATCGACGATACAAATAAATATTAGCGGTTCTGTGCCGCAATTGTAAATAAACTGTTTGGCGTTTGGCGGAATGTAAATCGCATCTCCGACTTCCACCAATTGAGTGTCATCGTCGATGTGCATCTCCCCAACGCCACTGATGATGTAGTAAACTTCAGAAGTGGTCAGGGAGTGCAGCGCGGAAGTTTCTCCCGGTGGCAAGGTGGCGTGGGCTAAACTGTAACGCAACTCGACAGCTTGTTTGTCTGGATGCAGCAATTCTCGCAGTTGAGTACCGTCACCCGCTATAAACTCGTCGCAACCGTTTAGCTTTTGAACTATCATTCTTTATACACTCCTGAAAATCTCTCGATCGCAACTTAAGTTTAATCGAAATAGCGAGAAATGTTAAGAAATATGTCAAGCGACGGCTGATTTTTTTAACCGTAAGTTCCCGAATGCGATCGATAATCACAACAGTCGATCGCATCTTCAGATAGAGCTATTGTAGGCTGAACGGGACACTTGAGGTGGTAGTCGCCAGTGAAAAACACGCAGTTAGCACAAGGAATTTGGTGCATCCGCTGAGCTCTGTGCATTGAGTCGCCGACAGCACGCCCGACACTCGAACACACCAAAAAAACTAAACCCCAGGCACAGACACAACACACGGGAACTAAAACAGGCTGTATTGTCTTCAGCAAAAAGTACAGCATAGCAACAAAATTTAGGGTAAAACTCTCATATATATTACAGTAATGGTATTGGTCGGCGATCGACCAAAAAGTTTAAAATCATTTACAGTGCGATCGAGAAACCGGGCACTTATGGGATGATAGAGAACCGTCGTTAAATAAAATTAGAGGAAACCAGTTATGTCACTGCGATTAGGCGATACAGTTCCCAACTTTACCCAAGCCTCGTCTGAAGGCGAAATCAATTTCTACGACTGGGCCGGCGATAGCTGGGTCGTGTTGTTTTCCCACCCGAAAGACTATACTCCAGTCTGTACCACCGAACTCGGCGCAGTCGCCCGTCTCAAATCTGAATTTGATAAGCGGGGCGTTAAAACCATCGCCCTGAGTGTGGATGATGTGGATTCTCACATGGGCTGGATTAAAGATATTGAGGAAACTCAAAAAGTTACTCTCAACTATCCAATTTTAGCAGATGGCGATCGTAAAGTCTCTGACATTTACGACATGATTCATCCTAACTCGCTGAACAACTTAACAATTCGCACAGTATTCGTGATTGACCCGGAGAAGAAATTGCGTTTGAGCATTACTTATCCAGCGAGCACTGGTCGGAATTTTGGCGAAATTTTGCGGGTAATTGATTCTCTGCAACTTACTGACAAATACAGCGTTGCGACTCCAGTTGACTGGAAAGACGGCGACGATTGCGTCATCGTACCTTCGATTACCGACCCGAAAGAGTTGGCAGAGAAATTTCCCAAAGGCTACACGCCAGTTAAGCCTTATTTGCGGATGACTCCTCAACCGAATAAATAAGTTAAATTTACCGACTGGTTCGTAGTGAGGACTAAAGTCCTCAATCCTCTTTTTTGAGGACTGAAGTCCTCACTACGAACCCAAAAATTATCCTATTGTCTGAATAATTGAAATTAGAGGAAACGCAAAATGCTGTCACCAACAATCGTGTTGCGAGTACCGCCAAAATTGCAAATGACAGAGGACGAGTTTTTCGAGTTCTGTCAAATCAATAGTGAATTACGGATTGAACGCAACAAATCGGGAGAACTGCTAATTATGCCGCCTACTGGTTCGGAGACGGGAAATCGAGAAGGCAATATATTTGGGCCGCTGTGGGTTTGGGCTGAACAAAATGGTACAGGCTTAGCATTTACTTCCAGTACAGGATTTACTTTGTCAACAGGTGCAGAAAAGTCGCCTGACGCTGCTTGGATTAAACTGGAAAGATGGAATGCTTTGTCACCCGAACAAAAGCAAAAATTTGCCCCGATTTGCCCAGATTTTGTAGTAGAACTCAGGTCTGCGTCTGACAATCTTAAGTCGCTACAAGAAAAGATGCAAGAATATATGAGGGAACCAGGAGTGCAGTTAGGCTGGCTGATTGACCGCAAAAATCGCAGAGTCTACATCTACCGTCCCGGTTTGCCAGAGGAATGCTTGGAGAATCCGGTGACAGTCAGTGGCGACCCAGTTTTGCCGGGATTTGTGCTAAATATGAGCAAAATTTGGTAAACTGCTAGCACGAAATATCAAAGTTATTGTCAGAATTATATAGTATAGAAACAATCAAAAAATATGGATATCAAAAACGGCTTTGTAGGCACAATCGGTAACACACCACTAATTCGATTAAACAGCTTCAGCGATGAAACCGGCTGCGAAATTCTCGGCAAAGCAGAGTTTCTCAATCCCGGCGGTTCCGTCAAAGACCGGGCTGCTTTGTACATCATCAAAGACGCTGAAGAAAAAGGCTTGCTGAAACCGGGGGGAACTGTTGTTGAAGGCACTGCCGGCAATACGGGCATCGGTTTAGCACACATTTGCAACGCTAAAGGTTACAAGTGTTTGATTGTGATTCCTGATACCCAATCACAAGAAAAAATCGATGCTTTGAAAACCTTGGGCGCCGAAGTTCGGACTGTTCCTGCTGTTCCTTACAAAGACCCGAATAATTATGTCAAACTGTCGGGAAGATTGGCTGCGGAAATGGAGAATGCCGTCTGGGCAAATCAGTTTGACAATTTAGCCAATCGCCAAGCTCATTTCGAGACAACCGGTCCGGAAATTTGGGAACAAACCGACGGAAAAATTGATGCTTGGGTAGCTGCGACGGGTACGGGCGGCACTTTTGCGGGTATATCAATGTTTTTGAAATTAAAAAATCCCGCGATAAAAGCTGTTTTGGCAGACCCGATGGGTAGCGGGCTTTACAGTTATTTCAAAACAGGAGAAATTAAGACTGAAGGTAGTTCGATTACTGAGGGAATTGGTACGAGTCGCGTTACTGGAAATATGGAGAATGTCTCCGTAGATGATGCTATCCAAATTGATGATACTGAAGCTGTCCGCGTGGTTTACCAATTGCTGAGGAAAGAAGGCTTATTTATGGGGGGTTCTGTGGGGATTAATGTGGGGGCTGCTGTGGCTTTGGCTAAGCAAATGGGGCCTGGACATAGGATTGTGACGGTACTTTGCGACGGTGGAGCTCGGTATCAGTCGCGTTTGTTCGATCGCCAATGGTTGGCATCAAAAGGTTTATCATCAGATTAGTAGGCACGTTGCACACGTGTATCGAGATGGTCTGGAGTAGTGCAATAATCCCGAAAACGCTTGTAGGGCA
>NZ_JAEQDE010000031.1:0-57962 GCF_020737865.1 Microcoleus sp. PH2017_35_SFW_U_B | reverse complement strand
TGTGGCTGAAGCCGCGCACTCGCTCCAAGGCGACTGAAGTCGCTAATCGGCTAGACCCCAGCCTTAAAAGGACGGGGCTTGCGCCTCGTTTTTCGGTCATTTTCAGTGTAACCTCCGACTCGGAAAAAAAGTCCGCCTTTTGACCCCCCGATCGCCTGGAGGATCAGATTAGGCTTTGAAGAACTGAGTTTGACGCCGTTCGATCGTCGGTTGTCAGTTGCAGTTTTTTTGCAGTTTTGGGCATTGAAACTGGTTTTTTAAATCTCCATATTTCCTTCAAACCGTTTGGGAGACTCGGAACGGTGAGTAAAAGAAGAGCAAGAAGACTTTCGTTATCTATCGCGATGAAGTCAGAAGACATACACAGCAAGCTCGATCGCGATTCATATTTTACGTTAAGTTTAGGTGGATTTACTGACAAGACTATTTTTGATTGGCGATTCGGGAGCAATGCTGCTACTTTGAGGGTTTTGCCGACTGACTTTGGCGCAATCCGGCGGCTTCGACGAGTAGTGATTCGGCAAAGGCGATCGCCTCATGGGCCGATCGACCGCTGGCGAGTTGGGCGAGCTCTTCCCGGCGCTGCTGGCTGTTGAGGACTGCAACTCTGACTACAGTTCGTTCGCCCGGTTCGGTGTTGGCTGCTTCGCCGATACTTGATTCTGCTGCGATCGTCTGTTTGTTGACGCGAAAATGACAATCAGCCATCGCGGCGATTAGCGGCTGGTGGGTGACGCACAAAACTTGGTGTTTGTCGGAGAGTTGATAGAGCTTTTTGGCGATCGCACCGGCGACTCTCCCGGAGACTCCGGCATCGATTTCGTCAAAAATTAGGGTTCCGGCGCTTTCAATTTGGGAAAAACAGGCTTTGATGGCGAGTAGAAAGCGGCTCATTTCTCCCCCGGAGGCGATCGCCCCTAAAGGTTGCAGCGGTTCCCCCGGGTTGGGGCTGAAACAAAAGGCAATTTGGTCAGCACCGGTGGCGGTTGGGCTACAGGGCGAGATCTCGACTTGAAATTGGACTTTTTCCATAGCTAAGGGCTTAAGTTCTCCCACGAGGTGGGTTTCGAGTTTCAGGGCTGCGGAGCGCCGCAGGATGGTGAGGTGGCTGCAAGCGTCTTTTAATTGCTCTAGAGCAGTCTGATATGCGAGTTCTAAGGCTTCCATTGACTCGCCTCCTTCTAAAAGTTCGTTTAGTTCGTTTTGGATGCTGTGGTAGTAGGCGATCGCTTCTGAGAGCTGCCCGTATTTGCGGCAAATTTGTTTGAGTTCGCGAATCCGATCTTCTACTTCTTCGAGTCTTTCGGGATCTGCTTCTAATTGTTCGCCGTAGCTGCTAATTTGGCTGCTGGCTTCTGTGGCTTGAGCTAGGGCGTCGCTGACCATTTCTAAAATTGGTTGCAACTGGACATCGTAGACTACCATGTCGTTTAAAATTTCCTCGGCTTTGCTCAACAAGTCGGCGGCTGAGGCGCTATCGCCGTCGTTTTGGTAAAGGGCCTGGTGAACTCGGTAACTCTGCTGCTGCAATTCGACGACGTGGCCGAGGCGGATTGATTCTTGTTCTAGCTGTTCGAGTTCCCCGCCGTCTTCGATGTGGGCTTCGCTAAGTTCTCGGACTTGGTATTCTAATAAATCCAGTCTTTGCAGCCGCTGTTGTTCCGACTGACGCCTGCGGTTGAGGGCTGTTTTGGCGCTGGCAGCCCCCAGCCACGCGGTGCTGGTTGTCGATCGCGCTTGAGTGAGTTTTTTACCACCGTACAAATCCAGCCATTCTCGCTGGAGAGTTTCTTGGCCGAGGTGGACGGTTTGGCCTTGGGCCGTAATTTCCACAAGCCGATCGCGCAGTTGCTCCATTAACTGGCGGTTGACGAGAATTCCGTTCAAACGCGATCGACTCCGCAAAGCACCGCTAGATACGTTAATTTCCCGGCTGCAAACGGCTAAATTGCCATCTATGGGTTCGATTTCTTGCTCGAAGAGCCACTTGGCGGCGGATGAGTCTAATTCAAAGGTAGCTTCCAATATTGCCCGCGTTGCTCCGGTGCGAATCGATCGGCGATCGACTTTCCCGCCCAAAACTACATCGATCGCATCTAAGATAATCGATTTTCCAGCCCCGGTTTCCCCTGTAAATACGTTCAAACTCGGGCCAAAGTCTAGATCCAGGCGGTCAATTAGGGCAAAGTTTTCTATTCTGAGGGATAGTAACATGGGGAATTGGGAATGGGGAATTGGGAATGGGGAATTGGGCATAGGGAATGGGGAATGGGGCATTGGGAATGGGGCCCGCGCAGGGCATTGACTCCTCCCCTATCGGGCGCGTCGAATTTCCCGAGTCTTCTTTTGATTTTCAACTACAATACTTGTAATTTTGCCATTATCGATCGAGTCTCAACATCAATGCAAAGTAAATTACTGCTGCCCGTTGCTCTCTTAAGCTTTGTCCTGATTGGAGCTTTTGGCTGGAAGCTTCACCAAGACAAGGAGCGAGTCTATCAATTAACACTGGCCACGGGAACAAAAACTGGGAATTATTACCCTTTCGGACAGGCACTTGCTGATGTCGTCGTGAAACACAATCCGCGCATCCGCATTCAAGTTATTGAAACTCAAGGTGCTGAGGAAAATATGCGGAAGCTTGAGTCGAATGAGGCTCAGTTAGCGATCGTACAAAACGATACGGCTGCGGTACCTTCTGCTCGGGTAATAGCTTCGTTGTTTAAGGAAGTTTTTCATTTAATTGTTTCCGAACAGTCGGGAATTAAAAGTATTTCGGATTTAAAAGGCAAACATATTGCACTGATGGCAAGAGGCAGTGGTTCTTACAGTTCTTTTTGGTTGATGAGCGAACATTATGGTTTAAAAGAAACCGATTTTATGTTTACTCCAAATTCTTGGACAGAGGCTAGTAAATTATTTAGTAATGGCGAGGTTGATGCTATTTTCAGGGTACTGCCTCCCGGCAGCGATCTGGTTAGAAACTTGCTGCAAAATACGCAGGGAAAGCTAGTACAGATCGACCAAGGATCTGCCATGAAAATAAAGTTGCCTTATTTGGAAGCCGATATGATTCCTAAGGGTACTTACAAAGCCGATCCGGCTGTTCCCGATGCAGATTTGGCGACCGTGGGAGTGCAGGCTACTCTGTTGGCCCGGAAGGATGTCGATCCGGAGATCGTGCGGGAAATTACGCGGATTGTGTTCGAGTACCGCCGCAATTTGGTAGCTGCTAATTCGCTGGCGGCAATGATTAGTCAGCCTGGAGGAAATGGGGGTTTGGCTTTGCCCCTACATGAGGGCGCTCAGGCTTATTACGATCGCGAAAAGCCGGATTTTTGGGCTGCTAATTCCGATCTTATGGCTTTATATTTATCTATCGGAACGCTTTTCGCCTCTTGGGTTTGGCAGTTGCGCTCGCGCTTTGTAGAAAAACAAAAAAATCAAGCCGATCAGTTTAATTTGGCGATTTTAAGTTTGATTCAAAAAATTCGTCAAGCGAAAACTTCGCATGAAATTCATTTCTTGCAAGAAGAGTTATTTGAGATTTTTAACCAGGTGATTGTAGATTTGGACGAAGATCGGATTGATTCTGATTCTTTTCAATCTTTTACTTTTACTTGGGAAACTGCTATAAGAATTGCGCGCGAGCGAGAAAAGATGTTGCGGGAGTTGCGTCTGGCTTCGGATAGTGTGTAATTGATTGTGATAGACATATAGCCTTTACCAAAAAGATGAGGTATGTTGTTGGGATGCGAGCCCCAAGAGCGCTTGACTACGTACCAAGAAAGGTATGTTGTTGGGATGCGAGCCCCAAGAGCGCTTGCATCGCAACTACGTACCAAGAAAGGTATGTTGTTGGGATGCGAGCCCTCTTAAAATTTGTTAGATAGCAAGTTATATCAATTTCGGTTGTACTGTCAGGTGATGTTGAATGTTAACTGTTGACTGTTAATTGTTTACGGTTTAAAGAATACCGATGCAACCGGAAACGATATAATGTATCAATCAACAACATGACGAGTTTCGTGCAGGGCTTTGTGATAGAATTTTCAGTGATGATTGAGAATTGCCTTTCCTGATGCACTGTAGCGCTGTTTGTCAGGTGCGTCGCTGTAAGATTATCGATATTTCTTTGGGAATTTTCGAGGGCGACGCACCCTACGACTGTTCCATCGCAATTATTTAAGCACGCTCCATCTAACGCACCCTACAATAATTTAGGTGAGACAAAACCTAGGTGTTTCCAAGCAGCGGCTGTGGCAATTCTACCCCGACTTGTTCGCTGCAAAAATCCGATTTGCATTAAATAAGGTTCGTACACATCCTCAATTGTTTGAGTGTCTTCTCCTGTAGAAGCTGCGAGGGTTTCTAAACCCACGGGGCCGCCGTTAAAGTTTTCGATCATTGCTGTCAAAAGAGACCGATCTGTCCAATCCAAACCTAGCGGATCGACGTTGAACAATTCGAGGGCGACGGAGGCAACTTCGGCGTTGATTGGCTTTAAATTTTTGACTTCGCTGTAGTCTCTGACTCGGCGCAGCAAACGGTTGGCAATCCGGGGTGTTCCGCGAGCGCGGCGGGCAATTTCTTCGGCTCCTTCTGGGGTGATTTGAGTGTCAAGAACTTGGGCGGTTCTTTGGACAATTAGACTAAGTTCGTCTATTTCGTAATATCGCAGTCTTTGGATCAAGCCGAAGCGATCGCGCAATGGAGATGTCAGCGACCCAACTTTGGTGGTGGCGCCTACTAAGGTAAAGGGTTTCAGCGGAATGCTGCGGATTTTGGCGCTTTTTCCTTGACCGATCGTAATATCTAAGCGGCAGTCTTCCATCGCCGGATACAGGATTTCTTCTGTAACTTTCGATAATCGGTGAATTTCGTCGATAAACAGCACGTCGCCTGCTTTCAGGTTGATTAGCAATCCGACAATATCTCGCGGTTTTTCTAGGGCTGGGGCTGTGGTGATTTTGCATTCTACTTCCATTTCTGCTGCTAAAATTAGCGACATTGTGGTTTTGCCCAATCCCGGCGGGCCGTAGAGTAACAGGTGATCCATCGGTTCGCCGCGGGATTTGGCTGCTGCAATTGCGATCGCCAAAACTTCTCTCAAGTCTTTTTGCCCGATATATTCAGCTAACCGCTGGGGCCGGATTTTGTCTTCTTGTTTGCTGTTGATTTCGTCGGGTAGTTCTTGCGATTCTAGTAGCGATTCCGTCTCGGGTTTGGCGGCTTTTTTCCGGGGTGCCGGGGCTATGTCTTCGGGTAGATTTGGGTCGGGTGGTTGTTGTTTGGAGGAGATAATTGCCATAGTTATTTGCGATCGGGCAATGGGAATTGTTTACAATTGTGAGCGGAATCATTACCAGTATTGAGTTCGCTATGAGTATTCCATCTTCTTTATTAGCGTCGGAAAGCATAACTTTTGAGGGGGCGATCGAGCTGACTCAATCTTTATTGCCCCAAATTGAGGGTTCACGACTTTCAGAGGCCCAGATCGAGCAAGCAGTGGCCTCTCTGGTGAAAACTAAGAACGGTGCTCGGGGTTTTTTTGTTACTTATCTGACGGACGAGGGACAGGTGGCAGACCGGCCTTCACCCGGAGTTATCGAGGCGCTGCGATCGGCTCCTGAGATCGTAGCAGAACTGCTGGTGAAAAATTTAGCGATGTCGTCGGCGATGGTTGTCTATCATTCGCGCCATCAAAGCGAGGAAAGAGCCGCGGGTTCTGCTAGAGTGCAGGGGCGATCGCACAATTTGATTCAAATCCTGCAAATGCCCGCCTGTAAAGCTGTAGCGTCCGAAATGCTGGAAAGTTTGCAGAATGCTAGCGGCGAGTACGAGGAATTTTTTGAACGGTGGGGCTACGACGACGAGCAAAAACTGGCGATACGTTCAGCAGTGAGTCAGGCGATCGGGTAAAGTAGACCTCTAGCAAAAATAGCTAGGATGGGCTACAGTCCCGCTCAAAAAATTGATTAAAAGGACTTTTGCAATTTTGTCTCTTATTTTCTTCAGTCTGCGGAGGCAGACTTCGTTTGTCTAGACGCGGTTTCAACCGCCGAGTCCGATCTTTGCCAGCAGATGCTTGATCAAAGCGGCGGGGCTGTGGAATAATTGCGGTTTAGCAAAAGCTGCACAATCGTAGCTGGAGTTGATTTAGGTGTGAAGGTTAGTGAACGAGGGCGAAAAAATTGCTGAGAACGGTGAAAGGAGTTGCCCAAAAAGCCCGATCGGCTCGCGGCAGGATGCCCGCAAGCAGCCAACGGTGGACGAAGCTGCATCTACTGACAACATTGGTGCGCCGGGACTTGGAAGCTCAATACAAAGGTTCGATTCTGGGCAATTTGTGGCCGCTGCTGAATCAGCTATCGCAATTGGTGATTTACACTTATGTATTCTCGATCGTCCTCAAGGTCAAGCTCCAACTTGCAGGGTTCCCCGAAAACAGTGACATTACCTTTGGAGTCTGGCTGTTTGCAGGTTTATTGCCTTGGAGTGCCTTCACCAGCGGTTTGATTAAATCGGGAGTATCCGTGGTTGGGCAGCCAAATTTAGTCAAAAAAGTGGTATTTCCCCTCGGTTTGCTGCCGCTAGTGCCGATTTTGACCGCTTTTATTGAAAGTTCTCTCGGTTTAGCAGCTTTGATTCTGATCGTAGCAGTGTCCACGCAAAAGCTCAACGCTACTTTATGCTTGCTGCCACTGGTTTGGGCGCCTCAGTTGCTGCTAACAGCGGGCTTGGGATATTTGACAGCGGGCTTGACAGTGTTTTTGCGAGACATTCCTCAGACATTAGGTGTTATTCTAAATTTTTGGTTTTATTTGACGCCGATCGTCTATCCAGCATCAATCATCCCCGAAGAATGGCGAGCGTGGATATTTTGGCTCAATCCAATGGCCGCCATCTCCGAGATTTACCGAGATCTGATACTGCTTGGAGAAGTCAAGCATTGGGGTGAATGGGGTGTCGCCACCCTGATTTCTGCTGCTATATTTTGTGCAGGTTTTGCAGTTTACCGCCGTTTGCGCCCCGCTTTTGCTGACGTGCTTTGACAGTTGACAGTTGACAGTTGACAGTTGACAGTTGAGGGCGACCTCTACCTGGAAGTCCGAGGATTCGAGTAATGAATCGTCTTTTTTTGATTTCTCCCTACAAGGGTTCCGGCTTTAAACCAATTTCTCCTGGTAAACTTATTTGAGATCGCAAGTCAATCTAAAATCTAAAATTCCAATAAAGGTTTGTAGTGAGGACTCGCATTCCTCATAAAAATCTGAGGACTAAAGTCCTCACTACAAACCTATTTTTAGTGAGATCGGACATAATATCAATCTAAAATCTAAAATCTAAAATCTAAAATCGGATGACAGAAAATGTAATTTCACTAAAAAATGTTTCTAAATGCTTTAAGCGATACGATCGTCCAGGAGACCGCTTAAAAGAAATTATTTACCCCAGCAAAAAACTCGCTGACGAATTTTGGGCTCTCCACGACATCAATCTGGAAATTCCTCAAGGACAAACTCTAGGAATTGTCGGCCGCAACGGTTCGGGAAAAAGCACTCTTTTGCAAATAATTGTGGGGACTTTGACGCCCACCACCGGCAGCGTGGATGTGAAAGGACGAATTTCCGCTTTGTTGGAACTTGGAAGCGGATTTAACCCGGAATTTACCGGGCGGCAAAATGTATTCTTCAACGCTCAAATACTGGGATTCAGTCAAAAAGAAACTGAAGCAAAGTTTGACGAAATAGCTGCTTTTGCTGATATTGGAGATTTCATCGAACAGCCAGTCAAAACTTATTCCAGCGGTATGTTTGTCAGGCTGGCTTTTGCTGTTGCGACTAGCGTCGAACCGGATATTTTGGTGGTTGACGAAGCACTTTCGGTAGGCGACGAAGCTTTTCAGCGCAAGTGTTTTGCCCGCTTGCAAAGCATTCAAGAAGGTGGCGGCACGATTTTATTTGTCTCTCACGCTGCTACTTCGGTGGTGCAACTTTGTACGTCAGCAATTTTAATGGATAGCGGAGAATTGCTGCTCGCTCACACGCCGAAGGTGGTAATTTCTAAGTATCAAAAGTTGATCTATGCAGATCCAGATAAAGTATTGGGGCTGAAGTCAGATATTCGATCGCTAAATCAACTCACAAAGCAAGAAAGTGACAACAATCTTCAGGATGCTAATTTAGAAAGCACAAAGACGGAGGTGAAACCCGAGCAATATCACTCGAAATCCCAGGAACATTATGATGAATTTTACGATCCGGGGATGATACCGTCGAATACGGTGAGGTATCCGTCTCGCGGAGCGGAAATTATCAACCCCCACATCGAGACTCGGTCGGGAACTGTGGTAAATCACTTGATTGGTCGTCAAGATTATGTTTACACTTACTCTGTCACTTTCTCGCGGTCAACTTCCAAGGTGAGGTTTGGAATGTTGATTAAAACGATTAGCGGTTTTGAGTTAGCTGGTGCTTCTTTAAAGGCTTCCAGTCAGTCCGTTAGGTATGTGGAAGCGGGAACGACAATTGTCGTGAAGTTTCAGTTTAAATGTTTGCTAAATCCTGGGGTTTATTTTTTGAATGCGGGGGTTGTGGGAACGGTAGATGAGGATTTAACTTATCTGGATCGCTGCGTTGATGTGGCGATGTTTAGAGTTCAGTCTTGTACTGAGTCCTGCGGTAACGGCATCGTTGACTTGCTGATCGAACCGTGTTTAACTGTTGTTAATTCTGATTCTCTGGTGAAAAAGGCGTCAACCGAAGTCATCTAAAATTCTGTGAAAACAATGAGCGAGAGCAATTTAGATTTAGTCCAAAATCCGGTAATCGAAGCATTTATTCGAGAGCAAACTAAGTTTCCCGAAGATTTTAAACTAAATATCTGCGAAAACGATGAAATGTATTTGTTTGCGTTGAGCAATGTCAAGGACGATCGCGATCGGGCTTTGGTGCGCTATTATTCGCTGGGGCGCCGCATCCTGGATACGGTTAAACAGGTTGTGGATTGGCATTTTGGCAGTTTTGAAAATGTACCATCTTTTCTAGATTTTGCCTGCGGTTACGGTAGATTTACACGGTTTTTGATTCAGGAAATGCCGCCGGAACAAGTTTGGGTTTCTGATATTTATGCTAATGCGGTTAAGTTTCAAGCTGAATACTTCGGCGTTAGCGGTATTGTTTCGACTGGCAAACCAGAAAATTATTTAATCGATCGCAAATTTGACTGCATTCTGGCTAATTCTTTTTTCAGCCATATGCCGGAAAGAACTTTTACAAGTTGGTTGCAAAATTTGTACGATTTGTTGACTCCTAACGGTATTTTGATGTTCAGCGTTCACGATGAGTGTTTGCGTGCTCCTAATGTAGAAATGCCTGCTAATGGTATTCTGTTCAGCGCCCTCAGCGAAAGTCAGTCTTTAGATAAGGAGGAATACGGCACAACTTATGTAACTGAAAAGTTTGTCAGAGAAGTTGTCGATAAAGTTAGCGCAGGTAAGGCTTTTGTTCACCGCATCGAAAAAGGTATATGCAGGTTTCAGGATTTGTATGTTGTCACAAATCAACTATCTAGAGATTTTTCGGAGTTGAAATTCAATCAGCACCCGGAAGGATATGTTGATGTTGCTGCTTTTACAAATAAGGAGAATTTGTATCTGGAAGGATGGGCGGCAGATCTGAATGGCGGCGGTAAAATTGAGGATTTGCAAGTGCTGGTAAACGGTGAGTTTGTGCAGAGGTGCGAGCCTTTTTACGATCGCCCGGATGTGGCCGGACACTTTGAAACTGATGTGGCTTTGCAGTCGGGTTGGAACTGTTATTTACCGAAAAACTCTGTGGCGCCGCAGGATGTGTTAACCGTTAAAGCAATCAATAACTACGGTTTGACATGGATTTTGGAAACTTGCACTGTGCAATCGCTGGTAAGGCAAAAGCAATCGCGGTCTTTGTTGGGGTCTACTCAACTCAAACTTCAATTGGTTGAAACTCAGCTAGCTGGGGCTAAGATAGAATGGGAGCAAAGTCAAAGTAAGTTAATGATTACTGAAACTCAGTTAGAAGAATCTCATACTAAGTTGGAAGAAACTCAAAATCAATTAATTTCAGTTCACTCGCAGTTGGAACAAACTCAAAGTCAGTTAGTGTCTCTGCAAATGCAGTTGGAGAAGACTGAAAATCAGTTGATGAATGTCAAGCAAGAACTAGAGAAATCGCAATGTCGAGTTGTGGCGATGGAAAGTAGCAAGTTCTGGAAGCTGAGAAGCACGTGGTTTCAAGTCAGGCGAGCGCTCGGTTTAGCGGGAGAATAAGACAAGACCATTTTAGATTTTGGATTTTGGATTTTGGATTTTAGATTGTGGATTGGAGATTGGAGATTGGGAGAGATGAGGGACTAAGTGTTGGGATATTACCTATAAGTTGCATTTTGGGCTAAATCGTGTAGCGAGTAAAAATGGTGTGGGAATTAGGGCGAGGGAGAGAAATTGTGAATATGAATGACAGCAAACCGTCGGTTTTTATTGTTACTGGAATGCACCGTTCCGGTACATCTTTAACGGCTTCTTTGTTTCAGAAAGTCGGAGTTGATATTGGCAAACAGTTGGTGGGCCCGGCGGTGGGAAATGTGAAAGGTCATTTCGAGAATGTTGATTTTGTTGAGTTTCACAAGAGTGTTTTACGATCGCACGGCATAGATGAACTCGGCTGTACGTTTGAACAAACGATTCCGGTAGCAGCGGAATATGTGGAAATTGCCAAACGGGCGATCGCGCAAAACCAACAAACTGACAACCATTGGGGCTGGAAAGACCCGCGAACCGCCCTGTTTTGGGATTTTTGGCTAAATTTGCTTCCCACAGCCAATTTCATCTGCGTTTATCGATCGCCCTGGGAAGTCGTGGATTCGCTGTACCGCCGCGGAACCGATGTCAGCTTGCTGCAAAACCCCGAAATGGCAGTAAAAATGTGGATTCACTACAACCAAAAAGTCTTAGAATTGTCCGAACGTTTTCCCGATCGCTGTCTGTTGGCCAACGTTTACCCGATCGGCAACACTCCGGAATTTTTTATCGATCGAGTCAACGACAAATTTAACGTTAATTTAGGGGCGATACCTGCCGACAATTTTGAAGAATCTTTATTAGTCAACGATATTGTCAAAAGTCACAGACCAAGTTTAATAGAACAATATTTTCCCGAAGCCTTAGAACTATATCAAGTTTTGGAAACCCAAGCTGGCAATCTGGGCAGCGAATCGAATTCTGCCAGCGATAAAATTATTCATTTTCCAGCATCTTCTGTCGGGCCTTTTGAAGATTGGCTAAAAATCCGCTTGCTGGAAAAACAGCAAAAAACCAGCAATTCCGAAATCAAACAGTGGCAAGAAGAATTTCACCAAGCCCAGGCGAAAGTGTTGGGATTGGAGGCAGAATTAGGAGAAACTCAAGTACAACTTGCAGGCAAAGAATCAAATTTTCAAGAAGCTTTAGCAAAACTGCTCGGATTAGAAACAGAATTAGGACAAACTCAGGCACAGCTTGCCGGTCAAGAATCGCAATTTCAAGAAGCTTTAGCAAAAGTCCTGAAGTTAGAAACAGAATTAGGACAAACTCAGGTACAACTTGCAGGCAAAGAATCACAATTTCAAACAGCTTTAGCAAAAGTCTTGGAATTAGAAGCAGAATTAGGACAAACTCAGGTACAGCTTGCCGGCAAAGAATCGCAATTTCAAACAGCTTTAGCAAAAGTCTTGGAATTAGAAGCAGAATTAGGGAAGAGTCAGGTAAAATACGAAGAAAAAGAATTCAAATTGGAGCAAAAGTTAGCTGAGTTACTGTGGTTGGAAACAATACAGAGTCAAACTCAGGAAAAATTAAATGAAAGTCGGGAAGACTTAGAAAAATCGCGCCAGGAAACAGAAAGAGTGCGGGCAGAAATTGAGGCAATCAAGTCTTCTGACTGGTGGCAAATCCGAGAAAATTTGTGGGGTTTTAGGCGCCGAATCCGTGACCTCTTCCCGAAATATATTTTTTCGTTAGACCAACCCACTACTTGGCAAATTAGCGATTCCAATCTACTAATTGTGGGCTGGGTATTTAACACAAAAATTGAGATTAAAGCAGTGCGCGCCCGAATTGATGACAAAATATTTTCGGGCGTTTACGGCATAGAAAGAAGCGATATAGCGATAGCACATTCTAATATTCCGGCTGCGAGGAAAGCGGGTTTTACTATTGAATTGCAAGCGCCTGCCGGACGGCACGAAGTGGTACTAGAAGCCCAAGAAGCAGGCGGAAATTGGCATCTCTTGGCAACTTATCCGCTGTTGGTTTCAACAATTCAAGCATCGTTAGATGTACCCGTGGTGTGGGAACAGCGTCAGGGTCAAATTTTGTTCGCAGGTTGGTGCTGTCACCACGATCGCAAAATTGCTAAATTAAGCTTTGTGTGCGGAGATATTTCTGTAGAATGCGCCTACGGTTTGCGGAGAAAAGATGTCGGCGAAGTGTTTCCCGACTGGGTTAACAGTTCGGAAAGTGGCTTTGAGGCACTTGTCGATTTGCCGCCAGGGGAATGGCAAGTTTCGCTGCAAGCTGAGTTAGATACCGAGGAAATTTTGTATTTTCAAGCGCCACAAATATTGACTGTGCGGCGCTACCATATTTGGCAGCGAAGTGCTGATAAATTTGAGGAGTTTTCGAGTTTTGTAGAGGCAATCCGGCAGCGGGCTAGGGAGAGAAAACAGCGTCTGGGCAGAATTGTGCCGATGCCTTGGGAAATTGTCAAGGTGATGCGCCAGTTGGGGAAGATTTACCAACAGCAAAAACAGTTGACTGCGCCGGGGGATTTGCTACCGCCTGCGGGTTTTGTGGTGCCGAAACCGATTGATAGGTATGACGCTTGGTTGGAGGTGAATCAGTGGAATAGTCGATCGCGCGATTACTTGATTTCTCGGTTAAAATCCTGTGGGGAAGCGCTGCCCAAGATTTCGGTGGTCATGCCAGTGTACAATCCGCAGATAGATTTTCTCGAAAGTGCGATCGACAGTGTAATCAATCAAGTCTATCAAAACTGGGAACTCTGCATCGCTGACGATCGCAGTACCGACGCCACAGTTGCTGACACCTTGAAAAATTGGGCCGAAAAGGACGATCGTATCTGCATACAATTTCGCACAGAAAACGGCAACATCAGCGCCGCAACTAACAGCGCAGCCGCCCTCGCCACAGGCGACATCATCCTATTTTTAGACAACGACGACGAACTAACTCCCGACGCCCTAGGCGAAGTAGCGCTATATTTTGCCACCCATCCAACCACCGATTTTCTCTACTCAGACGACGACAAAATCGACACCAAAGGTCGCCGTTTCGCCCCACAATTCAAACCGCAATGGTCGCCAGAACTGCTGCTTTCCTATATGTATCTCGGTCATTTGTGCGCCGTCAGAAAACAGATTTTTGAAGAAATAGGTGGCTTGCGCCTCGGTTTTGAAGGCTCGCAAGATTACGATTTTGCCTTAAGAGCAACCGAAATTTGTCGCCACGTCGCGCACCTGCCTTTAGTGCTGTATCATTGGCGAACTGCACCCGGTTCTACAGCCATATCTGGGGCCGCAAAACCCGCCAGTTTTGGCGCAGGTCAAAAAGCAATCCAAGATGCACTAAACCGCCGACAAATTAATGGCAATGTCGCTCAGCACGCCTGGGCTACCAAAGAAAATTTGGGCATCTTTGCCCAAGATTTCCCGGATGACGGCCCGTCAGTAACGGTAATTATTCCTACTAAAAATCAGGTGAAATTGCTGAAAGCCTGTCTAGATTCTCTGGAAACTACAACCTACAAAAACTTTCAAATTGCTGTCATAGATAATGAAAGCGACGATCCGAAAACTCTAGAATATTTAAAGCAATTAACTTGCCAAGTTTTGCGAATCAAAAATCCTGGTGGCAAGTTTAGTTTTGCAGCAATCAACAACCGCGCCGTCGAGAAAGTTGACAGCGAATATGTATTGTTTTTGAACAACGATACTGAAGCAATCAACCCGCGCTGGCTGAGTCAAATGGTGGGATACGCTCAAATTCGCGGCGTTGGTGCAGTCGGCGCGCGACTGTTATATCCCGACGGTAGAATTCAGCACGCGGGAGTAATTCACGGCCTCCATCACGGTTTGGCCGGTCACGCTTTTAAGCTGATGGATAAGGAGAATCGAGGCTATCTTTCTCAAGCGATGGTAACGCGAAATTACTCGGCAGTAACTGCTGCTTGCACGATTACTCCCCGTCAATTGTTCTTAGAATTGGGCGGCTTTGATGAGGATGATTTTGCTGTTGCTTACAATGATGTCGATTACGGATATCGATTGTTAGAACGGGGTTATCGGTGCGTGTATTGTCCCGATGCGGAGTTGTTGCACAAGGAGGGAACTTCGAGAGGTTTTACTGACAATCCTCAAGAAGTTGCGGCTTTTCGGCGCAAGTATGCGGGGAAAAATGACAGCTTTTACAGTCCTCATTTGTCTTTAGAAGATGAGTATTTTCATATTCAACCCCGACGGGTTTTTATGAAAGGAGAGGGAAAGAAGAAGGAAGAAGGAAGAGGGAAGAAGGAAGAAGAAAGAGGGAAAAAGGAAGAGGGTTATACATTGGAAGTTTCGGATTCTGGTTTGTTGGTAGCCAATACAAACAATTCTATTCATCCTCTTAAGGTTTTGATGTGCAGCAATTCGCTGGATTTTACGGGGGCACCGCTGCATCAGTACGAAATTGCGGTGAAATTGGCGGCTGAGGGTGTGATTTTGCCGATCGTACTTTGCACGACAGACGGCCCCCTGCGCCAAGCTTACGAACAACAGGGAATTGAAGTCATTGTACGCGACAATCCCCTCGAACACATCTACCAGCGCGATGCTTACGATGAAGCTATCCGGAGTTTTAGTAAGGAAATTGAAAGTTTAAAAGTAGATGCAATTTATGCCAATACTTTAGAAAACTTCTTTGTAGTTGATGCGGCGCGAGAAATCGGAGTTCCGGCGGTGTGGAACGTGCACGAAAGCGAACCTTGGCAAACTTATTTTAACAGGTTTGGCTCGGAGATTGCGGCGAGAGCTTTGGAGTGTTTCCGCTTTCCTTACAAGGTGATTTTTGTGGCGGATGCAACGCGTGACAGGTATTTGCCTCTCAACAGCCACCACAATTTTACAGTGATTCACAACGGCTTAGATTTGAGCAAACTGGAAAATTCCGAGAATTCTGAAGACGCTAGAAACACTTTAGGTGTGGCAGCGGAAGATGTGGTATTGTTGCTGCTGGGAACCGTCTGCGAACGTAAAGGCCAGCAAGATTTAGTTCAAGCACTTTCACTTTTGCCTGAAAAATGGCACAATAAGATTAGGTGTTTCATTGTGGGCGATCGGCCGAGTATTTACAGCAATAAATTAGCCGATATGGTGAACGCATTGCCGGAAGAGTTGCGACAAAGGGTGACAGTAGTCCCGGAAACCGGGGAACCAGGAAAATATTACAAAGCGGCGGATATTTTTGTTTGCACTTCTCGTGTCGAAAGTTTTCCGCGAGTGATTTTGGAAGCGATGGCCTGCGATTTACCAATTATTACATCGCCAGTCTTTGGAATTAAGGAACAAGTGAGGCCGGGAATTAACGGTTTGTTTTATACGCCGGATCGTCCGGATCAATTACTTGCAGCTTTGATTAGTTTGTTGGAGGATAAATCTTTGCGCCAGCAGTTAGCTGGAAATGCTAAATATGTCTTGGATTCACTCAATACTTTTGAGGAGATGACTCAAGCTTATGCAGACATTTTCTGCGAAGCATATTTCAGCAGTCATTAATCATGGGCCAAACAGGTCATTGGCCAAACAGGTCATTGGCCAAACAGGTCATTGGGCAAACAGGGCATTGGTAGAACAGGTAATTGGTAATATCAAATCTGGCTGTACCGGAATTATTAAACCGCAGAGAACACAGAGGACACAGAGGAAGAGAATGGAGAGATGAATCATTCCAATGAAGACCGGATTTGATATAATTGGTAGCACAGGGCAAGGAGAAACGAAGACTTGCGGAACATATTCAAAATCCAGACATCTATACTATAAAATAATCAAAAATGAACGATGAAAAAATGACCGATCGCCCAAGAGTAGATTATGAAACAGCCTGGGACAGTTACGCCCAACAGTGGGAAGAAACTAATCCCGAACTTTCCCATATTGGGGACGAATGGATAGGTAAAGCTGCTGGTGCGGCCAACTCCTTAGCCGAATACGAAGCACTGATAGAACAGGAATTTGTTGCACCGTACATCAAAAAAGAACATACGGTTTTAGAAATTGGTATCGGTGGCGGAAAAACTGGTTCGCTGTTGCTGAAATATTGCGATCGCCTAATTTGCGCCGATATTTCCAGTCAAATGCTGCAAGCCGCGCGATCGCGCTTGGGAGTCGATCGCGTTTCCTACGTCAAACTCGACGGTTTAACATTAGACGGCATCGCCGAGGGTGCAGCCGATGTCTGCTTTTGCTACGATACCATGGTACACGTAGAAGCCGTAGACATATTCAACTACCTAACTCGCATTCCAAAACTGCTGCGGGGCGATCGCATTTGCGTCTTCCACCACGGCAATATTCTCAGCGAATTAGGGTGGCAAAAATTCGCCGGCGAGTGGGACAAAAACTTGCTGGGACGCAGAGATGGCACTGCATTCTCAATAATGACAGATACAATTATGGAAAAATTTCTCAACCATTTAAACTATGAAATCCTCCTGAAAAATACATCTTCAGTACCGCGAGATTGCGTCTGGATTTGCAAAGCACCATTAAACAGTTGACAGTTGACAGTTGACAGTTGACAGCGATGTTTTTAAAGCAGTCTCACACCTGCTGGAATTATAACTAATCGATCGAACATCATGTAAATCCTGTTCATCTTCCTTCCTTTTTCCTTCTTCCTTCTAAAATGAAAGCATTATTTCTCCACCCCAACTTCCCCGCCCAATACCGCCACATTATCACGGCTTTAGGCGCCAATCCCAAAAATCAAATTGTTTTCGGCACTAAAAACGAGCGTCCAGAATGGGACATTCCCGGAGTTCGCAAAGCAGCATTTACCCCCAGCCGCGAACCCCACGCCCAGACTCACCAATACGTGCGCCCTTTAGAAAGTGCCGTCATCTACGGACAAGCCGTATTTAGAATGGCCGAACAACTCAAAGCTGACGGTTTTGTACCCGATGTGATCTGCGGACATTCAGGTTGGGGGCCGACACTATTTGTCAAAGAAGCTTTTCCAAATACGCCACTTTTGTGTTATTTCGAGTGGTTTTATCACGCCATTGGTTCCGACGCAGATTTCGATCCGGCGGAACCTTTAAGTGTTGACGATATGGCGAGAATTAGAATCAAAAATGCGCCGATTCTGATCGATTTATATTCTTGCGATTGGGGTTTGTCGCCGACTTATTGGCAGCGATCGCAATTTCCGCCAGAATTACAACAAAAATTATCCGTACTCCACGACGGCGTAGACACCGATTATTTTAAACCAGATCCCGGTGCTAAACTAATTTTACCGAACTTAGATTTGTCCGGCGTTGATGAAATTGTCACCTACGTATCGCGGGGAATGGAACCTTACCGTGGTTTTCCAGAGTTCATTGAGTCGATCGCCTACGTGCAAGAACGCCGCCCCAACTGTCACGTTGTAATTGTTGGTTCAGACAGAGTTTGTTACGGCCGTTCTTTACCAAATGGCGAGTCTTACAAAGACCATATGCTCAAAAAAGTGCCGCTAGATATGTCGCGAGTACACTTTGTCGGGCCGCTACCTTACGGACTGTATTTAAAAGTAATTCAAGCATCCGACGTACACGTTTATTTAACCAGACCTTTCGTGCTATCTTGGTCGATGATTGAATCTCTATCGGCAGGATGTTTAGTAATCGGTTCCGATACGGGCCCGGTGAGAGAAGTTATCCGCGATGGAGAAAACGGTTTAATCGTCGATTACTTCTCGCCGAAACAAGTAGCCGATCGCATTGACGAAGTTTTAGACCATCCTACCCGCATGGCAGAAATTCGGGTCAAGGCCCGTCAAACCGCCCTAGAACGCTACAGTTTAGCTAATATGTTACCGCAGCAATTACAACTAATCGAGCAGGTTGCAAGTCGATCGATGCCGCCGACAGTTGGTATGCAGCCAGAACGGGAATTGGCCGCATCTTTTGGAGTGAGAATTTAGTGCGATCGTAAGGTACGCCACAAGCACCCTTAGGTACGTTGTTGGGCTTCAGCCCTCTTTCCTAATATTATAAAGAGCGCTGAAGCGCAACTACGTACCTAATTTGTCTGACGACAATAAAACCACCCTGCTGATTAAGGGGGGTTAGGGCGATCGAGTCAGGTACACAGCGGAAATTCTACATAATCTTAGGCACTTTAAAAAACTCCCCATCGCGATCGGGAGCACCCGCCAAAATACTCTCGCCGTTAGCAAACGGTTGCAAATCGTCCGATCGCATAACATTGCTAACATCGATCGCCCGAGTTGTCGGTTTTACCTTACTCGTATCCAGTTCGCTCAACTGCTCAAAATAATCCAAAATACCGTTCAGTTGACCAGTAAACTGCTCTTCTTCTTCCGGCGTTAATTCCAATCGGGCTAAATTCGCTACTTTCCGAACTTCTTCTTTGTCAATCATAAAAATTGGGAATTGGGAATTGGGAATTGGGCATAGGGCATAGGGCATAGGGCATAGGGCATGGGGCATGGGGCATGGGGCATGGGGCAAAGAGGCCAAACAAGTTATGTGTTATTTGTTATTTGTTATTTGTTATTAGAGAAACTACTAACTATTAACTACTAACTATTAACTATGCCCGATGCCCCATTCCCTATTCCCCATTCCCTATTCCCCATTCCCATCATAGTTAAAAATACACATCAATTTGCGATCGCCCTGTCGTCTTCAGCCAATTCTGCACCTCAATGTAATTGTTCGGCGCCAAACGAATAGCCTCCTTCCAGTAATCCGCAGCTTTATCAAACAGCCCTTCCGCCCCTTCAACATTGCCAGCTTCCTTTTCCCTTTCCCCTTGATAGTGGTAAATCACAGCAATATTGTTCAGCGCTTGCGGCATTCTGGGATTCAGTTCAAGCGCTTCGCTGTAATACTCCAAAGCTTTATCGTGTTCGCCGTTGCTAGTATGGATCAGACCCATATTGTACAATACATAACTGCGATCGTAAGGATCTTCTTCCAGCTTCAGCGCTTCAGTATAATTGTCCAGCGCTTCAGCATATTCGCCATCAGCTTGAGCCGACATACCATCCCGATAATAAGCAAAAGCTTCCTTCGCCTTCTTTTTCGCGGGCATAATCTTCAGGATGATATCAGCCATTACCGTGAAACTTTTGTCAATAAAGTTATCGTTGCGTTGAGTTCTTGGCATATGCGATTCTTTTCGTTAGTGGCTAATCTCAAAAATTAGCGGGTAAAGTTTTCCTATGAATACTTGCACAACAATTTTAGTTGAGAGTTGTGCTGAGGATGCGAAAAAGACTTGTGAGACACAAGGACAAACTTGACAACACGCGCAAGTCCTATCTATTGTAGATAACTATTGCAAGACTTGCAAAAAAAACATATTTTTTTTACATATTTAAACTTTTATTAAGTTTTCAAAGTTCAGCCAACACTGAAAAGCTTTTGGGAAAAAAGTAGGGTACGGTTCAATTGAGGGTAACAGTTTGCCAGCGATCGGTGTAAGGTGAAGGCTGTCGCCTTAGTCCTAATTCGCCCCCCAAAGCATGAGTCCGAGCCAATCAGTCTTGGGGTTGGCATTTGCTAGATGCGATGGCGCAGGGGTTTCAGCCAGATTTCACCATTGCTGATGTCGGGACGGGATTGAGAGCAGGTCAGAAAGAAGTCCTGCCTGATACTCCTTGTCATGGAGATATTTTTCAGCTCCAACAACAATTTGAGACAGTTGTTGACAATTGCTAATTAGCATGGTAATGTCAGACTATTCCAGCGTAAAAAATGTTAATTTTTCAAGCAGGACTAAGCAGTCGGGGTAATTGTATTCATTTGTAGTAAAAATAAGTTGGAAGTATTAATTAGGTAATGTCGTATCGTATTGTTGCTTATATCACTGCCTATTCAGATAAAACTGCCCTTGAGCGGTGTATCGCTTCTCTTAAGTGTCAAACTTATTCGATCGAGAAAATCTTAATAGTCGATAACTCGCCTCATGTTTTGTTGTCTCCTGAAGAATTAGACGAATCTATTATCGTCAAATCTTATCCCCAAAACATCGGCATTTCTGGCGGTTTACGAGTGGGTATTGAATGGTCTATTAAAAATGAATTTGATTTTATTTGGACTTTCGATCAAGATACTGAACCTTCACCAGATGCTTTAAAAAGATTAATTGAAACCTATGATAATCTCAAAGAAGCTCATCAAAAAATTGGAATTATTGCTCCACTTCCTGTTGATAGGGTCACAGGACAACAATGGAATGGAATGATCTTAGATAAGTATCAACTAAAACAATTTCTTATAAACGATCAAATCCCTGAAATTTATAAATGTGATGCCGTTATTACAGCAGGTTCTCTTATTTCCATTCAAGCCGCTTACAATACTCCCTTTCCTAATGAAAATTTATTTATTGAAGCAGTTGATTGGGAATATTGTCTAAAATTAAAGAAACAAAATTATTCTATATTTGTCAATAGAAATATTGTTCTAAAACAACGATTTGGAGAGACTCAAGAAGTTAATTTATTTTATCCTAAAATAAAAATAATGCGATTGAATTGTTCTCCGTTGCGTTACTACTACCGATGCAGGAATAACACCTTTGTCGAACTTAGTCTCGCTATGGAGAACAAACTATTGATTATGTTTAGTATTCATAGAATTAAAATTATGATTAATTTAGTTATTAAAATCTTGCTATTAGAAAACCTATCAAGAAGATTGAAAATTTGGGCTTGTCTGCGCGGAACTTATGATGGTTTCAGAGGGAACTTAGGAAAAACCTGGGTATAATCTACAAGAATGAGTCCGAGCCAATCAGTCGCAGCCAGTTTACCGCTTGATGCTCGCCAGAAAATAGCGATCGTGATATTGGCAAAGACAAAGTACGCACCCACACTATTAGTAGCGTTGGCGATCGGTTACCAGAGGTAACGCACCCTACAGATAGATTCTTTGCGTAAGTCCTGTACTCTTTACCCCTTCCCCCTTCCCCCAACAGCAGTAACAAAAATACGTGGGGCAATGCGTGAGATATGTTATAGTAAACAGTCAGCCTAAATAGTTAGGTTTCAAATTGTTGTCTATTATCTCAGGAAACCGAAATGCTCAGAACCGATGTAATTCAAAAAATAATCGACAAGAAAAAAGCCCTGAGGTATTTAGAAATCGGCGTAAATAATGGCGATAGTTTTTTCCCGATCGAGATCGCTCAAAAGGTGGGAGTAGATCCTAGTTTTGCATTTTCTGAAGAACGTAAATTGGAATGGGCTAGTAAAAATCTATGTAATGCAACAGCGGAATATATAGACGCCACTAGCGATGCTTTTTTTGCAAGTGCCAATCCGATCGAACGGTTTGATGTAGCATTTATCGATGGATTGCATACCTACGAACAATCATTGCAAGATGTCCTGAATACCTTGGACAACCTCAATGAAAATGGCGTAATAGTCATGCATGATTGCAAACCACCCCATGTCCTCGCAGCCTGTCCAGCTCAGTCTCTGCAAGCTGCGATCGACATGAATTTACCTGGATGGGATGGCAACTGGTGTGGTGATGTCTGGAAAACGATTTGTTATCTAAGAAGTAATCGCAAAGATTTGCGAGTCTTTGTGTTGGATTGCGATTTTGGCTTAGGCATAGTTATGAAAGGAAAGCCTGATATCGATCTCAACCTGAGCAAAGATGAATTGGATAAAATGACTTATGAAGATGTTCTCAATGGTAAAGAAAATTTTCTTAACTTAAAAGATGAAAACTATTTGTTTGAGTTCTTAGAAACAATCTAATTCACTATCCACTATCCACTACTCACTATTCACTAATTTAATTATGCAAGCTGATATTTTTTATTAAGATGGCATTCGTCGCAGGTGGTTATATTCCGACACCCCCTGTATCTAGTTCAATTTTGACTCTGATCCAAGAATACAAATACCACTCAGAAACAAATGAGAATCAAGTAGATGTTTTCAATTGATCGACGCGACGAATTACTGGCGATCGCCGGTATTCTCGACCCAAAGCTGACAGCAATCGCTATCAGCTTTGATGTACCTTTAATGATGGCAGAATTTGCCGTGCAGTGCTACCTTAAAACTGCCATTTTTGAACCATGCCAAAAGTAGCAATGTTTTGCCCCAAAATCAAGGTCAGCCACAAAAAAAGCCTAAATTCTCCAGGTCTAAACCAGCTTTAATGCCCGCAACCTATAATTAAAAATAACCGCGTAATTTTCACAAAGAGAAACACATGGCTCCAAATCCCGGGATTATGCAAGCCGTCGAGCAACTTGGCTACCGCGTTACGGTTGGAGACGTGGCGGCAAAAGCTGGACTAGATGTCAATTTTGCCCAGCGAGAACTGTTAACGCTGGCCTCCGAAGCAGGCGGCAACCTGCAAGTAGCAGAATCCGGCGACATTGCCTACATATTTCCCAACAACTTTCGAGATATTTTGCGAAACAAATTCTTGCGCTTGCAGTTGCAGGAATGGTGGCAAAAAATCTGGCGAGTTCTATTTTACTTGATTAGAATATCTTTTGGCTTAGTGCTGGTAGCTTCCATCCTTTTAATTGTTGTTGCTATTACGCTTTTACTCTCCAGCATGAACAGCGACAATAACGGTGGAGGAGGCGGAAGCGGAGGCGAAAGTGGAGGTGGCGGCGGAGGCTTTTTCTTTTTTCCCTACTTCTGGAACGACTTAATCTGGATCTTTTACTGGAACCATGATGAACCATACTACCAGCAGCGATCGCGCGATCGCGGTCAAAAACCCCAGATGAGTTTTCTGGAAGCAGTTTTCTCATTTATATTTGGAGACGGGAATCCCAATAAAAATCTAGAAGAGCGCAAGTGGAGCGATATAGCCACCGCAATTCGCAACAACCGAGGCGCAGTCGCAGCCGAACAAATTGCGCCCTATCTCGACAATCTCGGACAGGGATACGCCCGAGAATACGAAGAATATATGTTACCAGCCCTGGCCCGTTTTGACGGCCGCCCCGAAGTCAGTCCCGAAGGGCAAATCATCTATCATTTTCCGCAATTGCAAACCACAGCCCTCCTGCAAAATCCTCAACCAACAGGAACTTATTTGCGAGAAATGCTGTGGCGTTTCAGTCACGCCGACTCCGGCCAAATCATGCTCGCAGCAGGTTTAGGAGCCGTCAATCTTGTCGGTGCGCTGGTTTTGGGGAATTTATTAACGAAAAGTGCGATCGCAGGTGGATTCATCGGCTTCGTCAGCGGTATTTATCCACTGCTGCTGATTTACGGCGTCGGATTTCTGACAATTCCCTTAATCAGGTACTTCTGGATTCAGTGGAAAAATAGCAGGATAGAAGCTCGGAATCACGATCGGCAGCAGCGAGCCATGTTATTAAACCAACCCGATGCCAACTTGCAGCAAAAACTGGCCTACGCCCAGGAATTTGCAGGCGAAAACGTTCTGAGTGGAGAAG
Organism: Microcoleus sp. PH2017_35_SFW_U_B; assembly: GCF_020737865.1. NCBI lineage: Bacteria > Bacillati > Cyanobacteriota > Cyanophyceae > Oscillatoriales > Microcoleaceae > Microcoleus > Microcoleus sp. PH2017_35_SFW_U_B. The sequence continues at coordinate 34,205 of NZ_JAEQDE010000031.1, read as the reverse complement.
ACTTAGCTTATACCACAGAAAGCGAATTAACTCAACAAGAACTCGAACAATCAGCAAAAATAGATGCTGAATGGCAGCGGCGAATTGGGCGATCGGATAATGTATAGCCCGAAGAATCAGGAATGCAGCACACAGATTTTTTCTTAGTCCACGGAGGTGGACTTTGTTTTTGTAGTCGCGGTTTCTAACCGCCGGAGACGAGAAGTCTTCTGAGAATTGATCTTAGGTACGTAGTTGCGCTTCAGCGCTCTTAGCTTATATTAGGAAAGAGCGCCCAAGCGCAACTACATACCTTCTATTGGCGTTGCTGATTTACGGTATGAACGACTCAATGTGAAAATGTGAAAAAATGAAACAAACCAGTCAGTCAATATAGCTGAATTTTCAAGTTACCCATTTTCATCCCCTGATTAAACAACGCCACAATCATTTATTTTGAATACTAGAATCTGTTGTTTTTCTCATCTTTTTAACAATCTTAGGGCGTTTAAAAATCAAACAATTTTGGTCGTATTTCGAGTCATGTCGCAGAGCCACAAGTTCCCACCCATCCTCCCCCAATTGATTGACAAATAGATGTAGCGAGCCTTGTTTCCAATCTCGCAGCTCCTCACCATTTACATATAAACTAATTAGCTTATTTCCAAAAGGATACATATTCGCATCCACAAATAAATACTCCCACTTTTGCATAGCAATCCTTAATTTAGTTAGTCAGTAGTCAGTTGGCAGTTGGCAGTTGGCAGTGGACAGTTAGTTAGTTATTCGTTATTACTTGTTATTGGTTATTTGTTATTTCTTACCAATGCCCCATGCCCCATGCCCCATGCCCCATGCCCCATGCCCCATCCCCCATTCCCAACAGTTACTGCACAGCAATTCTAGCCAAAGCAGCACCCCGGTAATAGTGCAACAAAATCTGCTGGTAGCCGTATCCCTGCCTAGCCAAATTGTAAGCCCCCCACTGACTCATGCCCACAGCGTGACCGAAACCTTTGCCAGCAACTTGAAAACCCGTAGGAGGCTTCCCCCTATTTTGGCCGCTAAAAATCCCGCCGTACTGAGGAATCACAGTAAAGCGGGTACTCCTTAAATTTAGAACCCGACGCAAATCCGCGCCAGTCATCACCCTAGAACCGCCATCCCCGACTACTTTCATGGACAAAACGCTGCCGTAAGCGGTAGTACGTTCTGGCTTCATCGAGATTACATTACCCACACCAGAAATCTTGCTGCTCATTTGAGCGCGGGAAAAATTTTCTTTCCACTGGTAAACCGGCGCGCCTTGGTCGAAGTCAGGAACAGCCCGCAAATAAGGCAGGGGTTCCGTCCAAACATCCTCGACATTTTCCGTATGTCCGCCAGACGCCGAGTGGAAAACGGCTAAAATAATCTGACCGTTGTAAGTCAGAACTTGACCGGCGGTGGCATCCACTGCGGCATAAGTACCCGAAGATTCTGTTTGCAATCCTTTGTAAACCTGGGAAGACTGAGTGTCATCCACATCGTAAAGGTCGGTTTCGCTTTTGAGGCGCTTGTGGAGAGCGTAGGAACGGGCGGCGACTGCTTGGGCTTTCAAAGCCTCTTGAGGCCAATTGCCACTCATTTCGGCACCGAGAACGCTGTAGAGATACTGTTCGATATCGACATAGTTGACGGCGGTTAAGGCTCCTTTTTCGGGAACTAGAAGCGTGCGTCCCCGATACCATCGATCGCCAATCCAAACATAACCGTTTCCGGTCGGCTCGATCCAAATTTGATTGGCAGCCCAGCGGCCAATTGCCACAGTTCCCGATCGAAATTGAGCAGACTGAGAACTGTTGGCGGGCAGTTCCCCCAAATTGCGCCCGCTGCTGTCGCGGATTGCAGCCTTAGTAGAACTGCCGACTTTGATCTGACTCGTCCCGTCTTGTACCGCAACTCGCAAAATCAGCGCCGCCTGTGCTGGGGCTACCATTACCAGCCAAAACAACAGCGAAATCCAAAAGTAGCGTTTTTTTAATGTCGAAACAACGGAAGTAAAGAACACTCCTGACTGCATTTTAAAATTTTCCTCCTGTGCTGTATGAGTTTGAGAATTTTTAAGAGTTCGGGAAGGTTCGGGAAAAAGGAAGGAGAACGGCAGAAAGAAAACGTTAGAATTGGGGGTGCATCTCAATGCAAGCAAATATATCTGTAGGGGCGAAGCATGACCGCAGTCAATATGGGATTATAACTAATAACTCATATACGGTCATGCTTCGCCCTCTTCAAAAACCAGATGCACCCAGAATTGGGTTTGGCACTTTGTGCGTCAAAAATGATTGGAGCGACTAGATCCTAGCAGCAACAGCGATTTATCTCGGTTCCTGCCTGCGAATATTTCCTTTATGTCGGATTCGCCGCACTCTGGATATTTGTAACATATTTTTTAAGATTTAATTGAGGTGATTTAACTCTTGCAGATTACATTTCTCGGAACTAGCTCCGGCGTCCCCACGCGATCGCGCAACGTATCCAGCATCGCCCTCCGCTTGCCCCAGCGAGCGGAACTCTGGCTGTTTGACTGCGGCGAAGGAACCCAGCACCAATTCCTCCGTAGCGAGCTAAAAGTCAGCCAACTGAGCCGTATTTTCATCACTCACCTGCACGGCGACCACATTTTCGGCTTAATGGGTTTGCTGGCTAGCTGCGGTTTGGCGGGGAATGTCAAGCGCATCGATCTTTACGGGCCTCCGGGACTTGAAGAATATTTGCAAGCTGGCGTTCGCTATTCTCAAACTCATTTTTCTTACCCCGTGAAGGTGCACAAAAGTCATGAGGGAGTTGTCTATGAAGATGACGAATATATTGTTAGCTGCGCTCCTTTGAAACACCGAGTTACTGCTTTTGGTTATCGAGTAACTGAGAAAGACCGTCCGGGACATTTTGATGTAGAAAAAGCGAAGGCTGTGGGTATTCCGTCGGGGCCAGTTTACGGTGAATTAAAACAAGGAAAGACGGTAAAATTATCGGACGGGCGACAGTTTAAAGGTAGTGATTTTTGCGGCCCGGATCAAGTCGGGCGAAAGTTTGTTTACTGTACAGACACGGTTTTTTGTGACAGCGCGGTGGACTTAGCGAAGGATGCCGATCTGTTGGTGCATGAAGCGACTTTTGCCCATCAAGATGCTCAAATGGCGTTCGATCGCCTGCATTCAACTTCGACGATGGCGGCTCAAGTAGCTTTGCTCGCTGGGGCGAAACAGTTGATCATGACGCATTTTAGCCCGCGTTACGCTCCGGGAAATGCGATCGTCCTGGATGACTTGCTCAAAGAAGCGCAGGCAATTTTTCCGAATACAAAAATGGCCTATGACTTTTTGACTTACGAAGTCCCTAGGCCTGTTGAATCGTAGGGTTAAAGTTAATCTGTAGGGTGCGTCGCCATCAAAAATTCTCGAAAAGATCGACAATCTCATAGCGACGCACCCTACCAAAGACTTCGCTGTATTTGATGTGGGTTTTTTAATTATACCGATCGCTCTGTTGAATTTGACAGTTGTTGCCATGCTAAAATTATAGAGCGATCGCACTTTCGGACAAAAAGGGCGATCGCTCTTTCGGAAAAAGAAACAATTGCGCTACACTCAAAGCATTATGAGACAGCTTGGATGTATTGCGTTACAGGTTTCAAATCGATATCATCGTTGGAAGTCAGTATTTTGAATAAATGCCAGGGGATGCCTGCTGCAATCAAAGCTTCCATCGCGCGATCGAGCTTTGAGAAGTCTTCATAGATGCCAACAAACTGACTAACGCAAGCTAAAGATTCATCTTTCGGGTCATTAACTCCCGTGTATTTGTACTGAATATCAAAACCTGCTTTTTCGCCAATTTCTTCGATATCCCAGTCTACAAGATTAAGATCGATCGCTTCAACGGCTAGGGCAATATGACCGGGCGGTATGGGGTCAAGAGGCTCGCAGCACCAGCCCTCAGAATTGTTCCATACACTTTGACCTTGAGATTCTCGAATTTTCATAAGTTTCTGAACACAAAATGTTACAAACTTGGTTATGATAATTAAGAACGACGATAGTTAATTTATTAACTTAAATGTACCAGATTGAATACACTCCGCAAGCAATACAAGACATAAAATACTTCAAGAAGCACGAGCAACAACAAATCTTGAGCGAAATTCCTGTGCAATTGCGATATGAACCGAGTGTTGAGACTCGCAACCGCAAGCGCACTCGACCTAATAGTATGGCGGAATGGGAATTGCGGATTGCGGAGTTTCGAGTCTTCTATAATGTTGAAGAACAGGTACAGATTGTGGAAATTCAGCGTATTGGCGAGAAAGAGGGCAATACTTTTTTATTTCGCGGACAGCAGGAGGATGTATGACAATTAAATGGAATTATCGAGTGTTTGTGGAAGATAACGGCGATTATATCATTCGGGAAGTGTTTTATGAAGCAGGTGGAGCGATCGCAGGATGTACTGAAAATGCTGTGGAACCTTGGGGAAAAAGCTTAGAAGAATTAGCAAAAAACATTGAGTGGTTTAAAGAAGCATTGACGTTACCCGTTTTGACACTCGCTGACATTCCCGAACCGCTTCGGAGATCGGAGTCAAAGCAAGAGCGAAGTGGCAATGTTTCTCATGAGGCATTGATGGCAGAGTTAGGTTTAGCTGAGCCATCTACTGTGAATTAAATGCAGAGAGCGATCGCACTTTTGGTTATTTGGACAATAAGGGCGATCGCGCTTTGAGATTGGGGATGGGAGAGGCGCGACCTTACTATAATTAACGGATGTTTGCAAAGAATCCCTCCATTTTTTGAACCTCTGACTGTTGAGCTACCTGTGCTTTTTGAAGATCGCTTTGATAGCTTTGTTCACATTTGATTTTACAATCAGAATAATTATCGTCTCCTATATCACATCCTGCTCCGCAAAGCATTTTTATTCCGGATTCAGCTACGACCACATCTCGTTGATAGCTTAAAATAGTGTAAGTTCGCCAGTAGAGTTTAAGATTTTGAACCAGTCTAGTTTTCTCAGCAACACAGCTATCATCAGATGAAATGCGTAGCAAAACTTGTTTGGCATTCTCAAGAGGAAAAATCATGCTAGTAGCTTTGAAGGCATCTACAGGAATATTTCCTATGGCAGATAGTGCCTCTGAAGTATCTATTGGACATGAAGAGCTAAATGTTTGAGGTTTTGAAGGAGGTACATTTGGAGATTCTGGAGTAGGGCTTAGACTTGTATCAGGGATTGTGGTCGATCGTGATTCAGTAGAATTGCAACTTGAAACTGCCCCGAAAAGCAACATAGTGATTGCTATTAGCATAAAATTACGTAACTTAAGCTTGTTCATGATGATTACTTGTTAGGAAAATATGGTGCGTGTTTGCAATAAACAAATAATTATTGTAATTGTAGGTACTGGAATTTTGAGATTAATGGAGAAAAGAGCGATCGAATGGGTGTGGGTTAGGATCGCTCTTCAAAACTAATTCACCTTATTTACCTTTCCTATGTTTGACTTATTACCATTTCTTGGATTATTTATTGTCCGCCAGTAATCGTCATCGAAATTTATGAGAACCTCTTGGCTTACATCTGCATCCAGACTATCGTAATACCACACAAAGTATCGATTACCACTCTTAGCCTGAACCAGTATTTTGTAGTAAAGATTCTCTAATCCAAATTTTTGCAAAACTTTAAATGATTCAGTAGCCATAAGCTCATGCTCCTGTGAATAGCTTAATTGTTAGTTTCTAAATTTTGTGAGGGAGGTGGTAACGGAACATTACCCTCCACGGGAGTCAGTTTATATTCTGGCTTTGTAGCTGCTTTGTTAGCCTCAATTATTTCAGTCATTGCCTGAATCAAGTGAGACTGTGTAAGCTGCTTTTGGTCTTTGGGTTTATCTTCTTTGGCAGCAGCAACTACACCTTGAAAAACAGCATTTTTGATGTCTCTTCCAGAGATTTGATCGAACTGTTTCGCCAGTTCTTCAAAATTTACCGATCGCTCTAAGGGAAGCTTGCTGGGAATCTGAGCTTGCCAAATTTTTACCCGCGCTTCTTCATCCGGTAAATCAAATTCTACTTTCCATCGGATTCTACTTATAAAAGCAGGATCGTAGTTGCGGATTAAATTCGTGGCAAAAATTACAATTCCTTCGTATGAAGAGAGTTGTACGATCATTACACTGCGGGTTAAGTTAACTGCTGTGTCAGTTGACTGGGTAACACTTTCAAGACGCTTTCCCAAGAAAGAATCAGCTTCATCGAAGAATAAAACTGCATCCTGTTCGCTAGCAAACTCAAAAGCTTTAGCAATATTTTTGGGGGTATCGCCAACATATTTAGACTCTAGTTGTTGGTAAGGTACAACTAAAATTTTCTTGTTCATCGCATGAGCTAGTGCTTCAGCAGTCAGCGTTTTACCCGTACCAGGAGGTCCAGAAAAGTTGATGGATAAAGCTTTGTCTAGCTTGTGCTTCTCGCTCATGCCCCACTCATTAAAAATTAAATCTTGATACTGAATTTCAGCCAAAATTAAATCAACCTGGCGTTTAGTTTTCTGGGGTATAACTACATCAACTAAAGTGTACTTAGGTTCTCTGAGGTATGGGCTAAAATCTATGGATGATTCTGAAGATTCGTTCCCTTTCTGTATTTTGTCGCCTAGACTATCCACAACTTTGTCGATCAAGTTATCAACTACACCACCTTTGCCATTGTTAGAGGTGGGGTTTTCTCCAGCAGCTTCCCGAAAAGCTCCTAATCTATCAATTCTTGGCATGATTTATTACCTAGATAAGAACATCAACTCAAAATCAATTATCCCAATTGGTCAAAGACTTTACTTCAGCTTTCGACCTAGTTTTAGGGAAATCCTGATTGTCTCCCTTGAATTTAAAGACTTGTGACGGCTTACTTTCAATATGTTTGGGATCCCAAATTTCCAGAATGATTTCATCCGAGTATTCTCCAGAGTACAAGATCGCATATAAAGTGGTTCCGCGTCCAAATTGTTCGATGAGAACGGGTGCGATCTGGGTTGGCCAGATGGTGGCTAATTTGTCAAAAACACTCTCCAAAGAGATTTTATAAGGTTGAGATACCCCAAAAAGGCGACGCATAAAATCAAAGCCATCACCTTTTTCAAACTTAGGTATTTCGCTGTTTTTATCGGGATACCAAGCATCTAATTTATTGTTGCGCGGTGCATCGTTTCGTGGCATGGTAATGACCTATTGTATTGAAATAAAAGATGGATATTGTCCTATATTATACAGTGTCAATCGACCTGAATAATTAAAGCATTAAAAAACAATTTTTGCCTCATTTTGCCATAATTGTCTACGCTATCAGTCATTTTTTCTACAAACTTGGCAAAGGGGTTATCAGCCAAGATAGATGGCAGTTCTGGTGCAGCAATAAACTGGATGAATAGCATAGTAAATAGCTCTTCCGCCGTTTTTTTCCATTGGTCGTATTCTCGACCTGTTAACTCGTTATCAAGCACATAGATTCTTTCTAACTTAGAAGAAAGAACATTTGAGCGAATTTCTAAATCGCCTTTATCAATCTTTGGAACTGCGTACCCCCTTTCAGAATCGCTGATATTTGTGTCGTATAGCCATATTTTAATGTATTGAAAATTGCAATCAGAGATACGACGACTCTCGCGAAAGATTTTTCTGACAATCAAATCATCAAAGAATCGTTGAACTTTTTCGATGACAACACATTGACCGTTGTTGAGTTTTTCACCAGGAAGTCCAAAAATTTCGATGGTATTTAAAATACCATTACTTTCAGAAGAACGAAAATCAATGTGAAGAAAAATTTTTTCAGGCTTAGGTGTGCGTGACATAGTTCACTCTCATCTAAATTAGTATGAATTCTGCAATTTGATGGTTTTTGTTTCTGACCGATACTTAGGGAGAGGAGAAATCTGAGGAGCTTGTTCTATGCTGAAAACTTGCGAGGGTTTGCTATCAGCATATCTAGGGTCCCAAATTTCCATTATGGTTTCACCTAGCATTGCTCCGGCATAGAAGATAACGTACAAACTGGCGACAAATCCAAAGGCTGCAATTAAAACACTAACAACAGCAGTTTGCCATATTTTTTGCAATGCCCAAACTAAGGCTTCGAGAAAAGCAGCAACAACCCTTCCTAGCCATTCAACTAACTGATCTAATAGACCACCTAACCATGCGAAAAGACCCATCAAATTTACCTCTTAACTACATTATGCTAGAGTCAGCTTAGTTACTATCGGATTCTGTTTGGTAGGCAACTGAACATCAGTTCCCGGTTCTAACATTCCGATCGAGCCTATAACTGATTGATTTTGTGACGATGTTGGATCGATAAATCCAAGAAATACTTCTCTACCCTCTCTGAAAACCGCTATCCACCACTCACGTCGATACCCAAATTCTTGGCGTAAGTAATACTCAATCTCAGACCAAGTATTGTCCAAAAACTGGGCTATATTTGCCAAAAGATATTGAGTAGCTTCTGTTACGTATCCCCAAATTTCTCTGGTAGCAGCAACTAAGTTCTCCCATAACTCCGCAAAAACTCTTGATAGAGCATCAATAACTGCACCAACCCCATAACCCACCGCTGCACCAAGAATGAATCCGGCAGCAGCTTGCAGTAAAATATCCCAAACCATTACTATTTACTCCAGGAAACGTATCGATTCATAAGAATGAACCGCATTAACCGTATGAAGTTGATGTCTTATCCAAACAGATCGAAGAAAGATACCTGTTGCCCGATCGCACGCACCCCAAACAAATACCGCAACGCCTAAGCATCCAGTACCAACTCGGCCCCGCACCAAGCAACATCTTGCTCCTATATATGTATTCGGTTTGAATCCCAAATTTTATGCAAAATCTGGCTTATTGTTACAAATCTTTACACTAGCCCATTAACTGCTGCTGTATCTGCACCCTAAGCTCTTGACAAGCAGCTCTATTTTTTTAAAGCAGAGCGATCGCCACATCCGTTCCTGAAATGATAAACTAAGTGTACTCAGATAACAACTAGCCAAAGCTATAACTTTAGTTAGGCTTTAGCTATCAACTAAGCGAGACATACTGCGATGACATCCAGCGACGAGATGTTTGCTGAAGCTGCGAATAACTGGGACTTGGAAAGGCTCTACAAAGCTATGGCAGAAGCCAAATGGCAAGTATCTCCCCGTGCCAGAAAGGGACTGACAGAACGGGAAAAGCTGTTTCTCCGAGGTTTGCTCTGCGGGCACAGTCCTGCGGAAATAGCTAGCCAACTCCATCAAAGTCGTAAAGGTGTTGAGGTTTATGTATCTAAAACTTTATATCAATACTTTAAAAAAATTACAGATGTACCTAACGAAAAGGTAAGCAACTGGAGAAATATTCACAACTGGCTAGAAGAAGCTGGATATAAAACTATGCCGTCTGTTAAATCTAACTCAAGCAATTATTCACCCCAAGTTCCATTAGTAAATATAGTTAACATAAGTTTGAACAATCAAAGTCATTCAATAACAATTGACATTCACCTCCAACTAACATTACCTTCGCTTTCAGAGCCAACCATCACAGAAGACATGGATACAAAAGATCGCCCCGACACCAACCAATCTAACTAAAAGCCGATCGCCTATAATAGAATCAACACTCATATTCTCAAACGCCATGCAATATAGCTTTGCCACCTGAAGTCGAAGCTAGGAGTGCAGCGCTTTCCTCACCAGCGGCAAATCCAAAATCGAGCGATCGCCCCCAACGACTCCTGAGCAAGACCAATGCTTGCTACAATCGGGAAAGGTAAACGCTGTGGCTAACACTACAGCCCGTAACCCCAAAAGCTAATAGCTAAATTATTAAAAATCTGCCTCTCCTGCCATGTTTAAAAATCTACTCGGCGACCCCAACGCTCGCAAACTGAGAAAATTTCAGCCTTGGGTAGCTGATATCAATATCTTGGAAGAAGACTTACGCGCCCTCTCAGACGACGACCTCAGAGGCAAAACAGCGGAGTTTAAAGAACGTCTGGCCAAAGCTAAATCTCTCAACGAAGAGAAAGAAATCCTCGATGAAATCTTGCCCGAAGCTTTTGCAGTGGTGCGGGAAGCGGGACAGCGAGTTTTGGGAATGCGCCACTTTGATGTCCAACTCCTCGGTGGCATCATCTTGCACAAAGGCCAAATTGCCGAAATGAAAACCGGTGAAGGCAAAACTTTGGTGGCGACGCTGCCGGCTTACCTCAACGCCCTCAACGGTAAAGGCGTGCACATCATCACCGTCAACGATTATCTCGCACGGCGGGACGCGGAATGGATGGGGCAGGTGCACCGCTTCCTGGGATTGACTGTGGGACTGATCCAGCAGGGCATGGATCAGGTGGAACGCAAGAAAAATTATAGCTGCGACATTACCTACGCGACTAACAGCGAAGTCGGCTTTGACTACCTCCGCGACAACATGGCTACTGTCATGGAAGATGTCGTGCAGCGTCCTTTTAATTTCTGCGTAATTGACGAGGTTGACTCGGTGCTGATTGATGAAGCCCGCACACCTCTAATTATTTCCGGCCAAGTCGAACGCCCCAGCGAGAAGTACATCCGGGCGGCTGAGGTGGCTGCTTCCCTGAGAAAGGAAAATGAGGAACATTACGAGGTTGACGAAAAGGCGCGGAATGTGCTGTTGACCGATGAAGGGTTTGGCGAAGCTGAGGATTTGTTGGGAGTGAAGGATTTATACGATCCGGCTGACCCTTGGGCGCATTACATTTTTAATGCGATTAAGGCGAAGGAATTGTTTATTAAGGATATTAACTACATCGTCAATCTCGATCGCGAAGTGGTGATTGTCGATGAGTTTACAGGGCGCGTGATGCCGGGACGGCGCTGGAGTGACGGTTTGCACCAAGCCATCGAAGCGAAAGAACACGCGGAAATTCAACCGGAAACTCAGACGCTGGCGACTATTACTTATCAAAATTTCTTTTTGCTATATCCGAAGCTGTCGGGGATGACTGGGACGGCGAAGACTGAGGAAACGGAATTTGAGAAGATTTACAGTCTGGAAGTGACGCTGATTCCGACTAACCGGATTCCCAGCCGTGGCGACCTTTCGGATATGGTTTACAAGGCAGAGGCCGGCAAGTGGAAGGCGATCGCCCAAGAATGCGCCGAAATGCACGAAATTGGTAGGCCGGTGCTGGTGGGTACTACCAGTGTGGAAAAATCCGAGTTGCTGTCGCGGCTGCTTCGGGAACTCAAGATTCCTCACAATTTGCTGAATGCGAAACCGGAAAATGTGGAACGGGAGTCGGAAATTATCGCTCAAGCCGGACGCAAAGGCGCTGTGACGATCGCCACAAACATGGCCGGACGGGGTACCGACATCATTCTGGGCGGTAATTCCGAGTACATGGGACGCCTGAAGTTGCGCGAGTATTTGATGCCCCGGATCGTGCGCCCCGATGATGAAGACGGGTTTTCCCTGGTACAAGCGCCCGGTATGGGCGGCCGCCCCGCAGCTCAAGGTTTTGGTCAAACTGCTAAAAAAGTCAAGTCTTGGAAAGCTTCGGCGCAGATTTTCCCGACACAGCTATCGAAAGAGGCCGAGCAACTGCTGAAAGGGTCGGTTGAATTGGCGGTGAAGGAGTACGGGGAGCGATCGCTCTCGGAATTGCAAGCCGATGACATCGTGGCTGTAGCGTCGGAAAAAGCGCCCACCAAAGACATCGTAATTCAAAAATTGCGGGAAGCTTACAATCTAACTCGCAGCGAATACGATGCCTTTACCAGCACCGAACACGATGAAGTTGTGCAGTTGGGTGGCTTGCACGTTATCGGTACTGAACGTCACGAATCGCGCCGGATTGACAATCAGTTGCGCGGCCGCGCGGGACGACAAGGAGACCCCGGTTCTACGCGGTTTTTCTTGAGTTTGGAAGACAATTTGCTCAGGATTTTCGGGGGCGAACGGGTGTCGAGTTTGATGAAAATGTTCGGTGTTGAGGAAGATATGCCGATCGAATCTGGAATGCTGACTCGATCGCTCGAAGGCGCTCAGAAAAAAGTCGAAACCTACTATTACGACATCCGCAAGCAGGTATTTGAATACGACGAAGTGATGAACAATCAGCGTCGAGCCATCTATGCGGAACGTCGCCGAGTCTTGGAAGGTTTGGACTCGAAGGAACAGGTAATTAAGTATGCGGAACAAACGATGGACGACATCGTTGGAGCATACATCAATCCCGATTTGCCTTCGGAAGAATGGGAACTCGACAAACTTGTCAGCAAGGTGAAGGAATTTGTTTATCTGTTAGCTGACATGACTCCGGATCAATTAGAAGATTTGTCAGTTGAGGAAATCAAAACTTTCCTCCACGAACAAGTCCGCAATGCTTACGACATGAAGGAAGCGGAAGTTAATGCGATCCGTGCCGATTTAATGCGAGATGCGGAACGGTTCTTTATCTTGCAGCAAATTGATACTTTGTGGCGGGAACACTTGCAGCAAATGGATGCTTTGCGCGAGTCTGTGGGATTGCGCGGTTACGGACAAAAAGACCCGCTGATCGAGTACAAAACTGAAGGTTACGAGCTGTTTTTGGACATGATGACGGATATCCGCCGCAACGTGGTTTATTCGCTGTTCCAGTTCCAGCCGCAGCCTGCAATGCCTGTTTCGGCTGAGATGGTTTAGAGGGATTTTGTCGGGACACAACAATGTTCGTTGGTGCCAAACAAACGTCAAACGCAGTCATAAACTGCTGTTTTGTGACTAAGATCCGATCCCCCTAGCCCCCCTTCTTAAGGGGGGGACAAGAAGCACTCAAAGTCCCCCTTTTTAAGGGGGATTTAGGGGGATCTAGACTAAGATAAGACGGCGGTTGAAACCGCGTCTACACAAACAAAACCCGCCTCCGCGGGTTGAAGACTGTATTAAGCCCAATCTTCTTGATCGCTTTTTTGTTTCCTGTAAACTTCACCATTAGCGTGAATTTTGCGGGTTTGTTCGTACAGAGTTTCTTCGGTATGATTCCATTGTTGCAGGGCTTTTTTTAAGTCTGCTTGGATATCTCTAGCGCCGGGAAATCCTTTATAGCGAATGATTAATCTTGCTAATTCTGATAAATTGTGGTCGGTTGGTTCTTTTCCTAATAAATTATCGACTGTGGCTCGATCGCGTTTGTATTGCGGGTGCTGTTGGTCTTGATTTTTTGTGTCTAAATCCATATTGTTTGTCCTGGTATATCTACTGAAATTTTGCTTGAACAATCTTATTTTATAATTTTTATAATAAAGAGAATGCTTTTTAACCGCAGAGGGCGCAGAGGGCGCAGAGTCAGAGAAAAGAGAGATTTAGAAGTTGTTTTGTTGCTCGTTTTTGGCTATTGATTTATGTGCCTGGTTTTTCTAAATTTGGCTGTAAGTTTAAAGCTTTTTGTTGATAAATTAAACCTTCATTGGTTCGCCCTTGCTGTTCTAATACTTTGCCTAAGTTCCAGTAAGCGGCTGCTAAGTCTGGCTGCATGGCGATCGCCTTTTGGTAGTATGTTATCGCTTCATCCAGCAAGCCTTGTTTGTAACACATACTGCCTAAGTTAACATAGGCTGCGACAAATCTAGGCTCGCATTCGATCGCCTTTGAGTACGCCCGCACCGCTGCGTCTGTCTTCCCTTGGGCTTGCAGGATATTCCCGAGGGTTTTGTAGGCGGGGGCGAAATTGGGTTGCTGGCGCAGGGTTTGGTAGCACTGGGCGATCGCCTCTACATATCTCTGTTGCGTATAATAAACTTCGGCTATCTTGCTGCGTGCCACCGCCACATCCGGTTCGAGTGCTAGTATTTTTTGGTATTGGGCGATCGCCTCCTCAAATTTTCCTGATTGCTGGAGTTTCTCGCCCGCTGACAAATACTGCTCTGTTAACTCGGAATTTACGGTCATATATTTTTAGTTTAACAGCCGAGTTTACTTTACCACAGGTGTTGGCTAGCAAGTGCAATTCCTACAGATATTCTGACTGTTTGAGATTTTAAATTTGTTTCTGTACCTGAATCTGAAACTACGCATGGGGGCTAGAAACCCGGTTTCTACGAATTTTGAATTGAGTTACGAGAAATCTCCGCAGAAACCCGATTTCTGAGGTCAGTCTGTATCGGCTTCCTAAAAAAATAGTATGATTGTTTAGAAGCAGCATCAACGCTAATTGGGGAGTAAATCTCATGGCATCACTAGCAGGAAAGGTTGCAATTGTGACTGGTGCATCGCGGGGAATTGGACGCGCGATCGCCCTCCGATTATCCCAAGAAGGCGCATCGGTTGTCGTCAACTACGCCAGAGGAACAGAAGCCGCTCAAGAGGTTGTATCCGCGATCGCACTCTCAGGCGGCACAGCATTAGCCGTACAAGCCGATGTCAGCAAAACCGCAGAAATTGGCAATTTGTTCGATCGCACTCTCGAAACCTATTCACAAGTCGATATTTTAGTCAACAATGCGGGAGTAATTCTTTACAAACCTGTAGCAGAAGTTACCGAAGCAGAGTTTGACAATCTGTTTGCAGTTAACGTCAAAGGCACATTTTTTGCTTGTCAAGAAGCTGCTAAACGCATGGCAGATGGAGGCAGAATTGTCAACTTTTCTAGTTCGACAACGGCGATAATGATGCCAACTTACGGGGCTTACGTGGCGACAAAAGGCGCGGTGGAACAGCTAACTCGATCGCTGGCGAAGGAATTGGGCGATCGGCAAATTACAGTCAATGTCATTTCTCCGGGCCCCACGGATACAGAACTTTTCACTGTCGGCAAAACCGCCGAACAAATTCAAAGATTTACGCAAATGACTGCTTTCGGAAGACTCGGAAAAGTTGAAGATATAGCAGATGTGACGGCTTTTTTGTGTAGCGAACAAGCCCGCTGGATTACCGGACAAAATATCCGCGTCAACGGCGGAAGTGCTTGATTCAGTTGACAGTTGACAGTTGACAGTTGACAGCACTTGACAAAGGAAGGAAGAGGATTGGAGTAATGAATATTTTTTTTTATTTCTTCCAAAAAAGGTTCCGGCTTTAAAGCAATTATTTGTGATAAAGTAACGCGGGGCGGAGCGATCGAGATTGAAAACATCAGGAGAAAAAAACCGTGAAAGCTGCTTACTACGAACAACTCGGCAACGCGAAAGATGTCCTCAAAATTGGCGAAATCGATGTTCCAGAATTGGGCGCAAATGATGTGCTGGTTAAAGTACGCGCATCCGGAATTAACCCATCCGATGTTAAGCAGCGCAGCGGTTGGGGCGGACTCACAATGCGACACCCGCGAGTCATTCCCCACAACGACGGTGCGGGCATAATTGAAGCAGCAGGAGAAGGCGTGCCACAGTCTCGAATTGGGGAACGTGTTTGGATTTATGAAGCCACTTTGCCCCGCCAGTTTGGTACGGCGGCGGAGTATGTTGTTGTTCCCAGCGAACAAGCGGTTTTTCTACCGGAAAATACAGATTTTGCAGCGGGTGCTTGTTTGGGAGTTCCGGCTATGACTGCACACCATTGTGTTTTTAAAGATGGTGCTGTTACTGGGAAAATTGTATTGGTTGCGGGCGGGGCGGGCGCTGTTGGTAATTATGCGATCCAATTGGCAAAATGGGGTGGCGCGACGGTTATTTCGACGGTAAGTTCTGCGGAAAAAGCAGAAATTGCTAAAACTGCGGGAGCTGATTATATTGTTAATTATAAAGCTGAAGATGTGGTGGCGCGGATTAAGGAAATTGCGGGCGGTAAAGGGGTCGATCGCATAATTGAAGTTGATTTTGCCGGAAATCTGGAAATTAATCTCAAAGCGATCGCCCGTAACGGCACGATCGCCACCTATGCTTCTGATTCAAATGCAACGCCTCAAATTCCTGTGTACTCGTTAATTTACAAAAATCTTACCGTTCATTACGTCCTAGTTTATGCTATGGACAAAGCAGCGCACCAACAAGCGGCGGCAGATATTACGACTTGTCTGAAAGCTGGAGTTTTGCGACACGTTATTGCTGGGCGCTTTGGTTTAGACGAGATTGCGGCCGCTCATGAATTGCAGGAAAGCGGTAGTGCGATCGGCAATTTGGTTTTATTGAGGTAGATTTTTAGGCACGTAGTTGCGCTGTCTTCGCTCTTCGATTTGTTCAAAAGCGCTAAGAAAGAGCGCTTAAGCGCAACTACATACCTTGATTTAATTCGATCGCACCGAGAATCGATCGCCACAATCAAGGAGACAGTTGCCACACCTTGATCGTGTCGTCATAACTGCCGCTGATCAGAGTTTTGTCCTGAGGATTAAAAGCCAATTCCACCCAAGTAGAATGACCTTTCAGCGTGCCTTGCTCCCCGCCATCCATCGCCCACAGCTTGATAGTTCCGCTCAAATCGCTGCTGGCTAGCGTCGCCCCGTCGGGACTGAAAGCTACAGACTGAATTCGATCGGTATGACCGGCAAAAGTCACCTCACCGGACGGTTCGGGCCCGTGATCCGTGGTGATATCCCAAATCCTCACGGTATTGTCCCAGCCACCGCTGCCCAAAATTGTACCGTCGGGGCTGATCGTAAGCGCCGAAACAGCATCAACATGACCAGTCAGAGTGGCTTGGAATGCCCCTGTTTTCCAATTCCACATCTCGATCCTACCGTCGCCTTTGCCAGCAAACAAAGTGTCTTTATAGGCACTGAAAGCTACCGAATGCACTTCGTCGGTTATCCCTTTGAGTGTTTGCAACTCGGCCCCGCCTTCGACTTGCCACAACTTCAAAGCATTATCTTTGCCTACACTGGCGAGGGCTTTGCCGTCGGGACTGAACACCACCGAGAACACGCCGTCTGTGTGTCCGTCCAATGTCCGAATTAACTGGCCAGAATAGAAATTCCACAGTTTAATCGTACCGTCAGCGCCACCGCTGGCGATCGTCCTGCCATCGGGACTCACTGCCACTGACCACACGGGCCCCAAATGTGCCGCCAAAACCTTGAGCACTTTACCGTGACGCTTGTGCAGCAGGTGAATTGTCCCATCGTTGTTGCCACTAACTATCACGCGGCCGTTGGGAGTGACTGCTACCGCCCACACCGGATTTTTGTCTTGCTCTGTCAAAGTCCGCACTGCGGGGTGTGACAGCGATGGCTCGCTGCTGAAATTCTGCATGGGGGGCGGGTCGAACCGAATGTCGGGAATGCTAGAAACAGGCTCATTGGAAGTGAAAGCCTCCGATACCGGAGATGGCAAGCGAGAACCGAGCACCAATGAAATCAGAGCAACTGTGGCTCCCCCCCACAAAGCTAAAGTCCACTTGGGTTTGCTGGCAATCACCTCTATCGGTGTCGGGCCGTATTTCATGTCTGTGAGAATTGCTTCGATCGATCGATAGCGTTTTGATGGTTCTCGCTGCACCATTTTATCCAGGATGCGGCCGAGTCTGGCCGAAACTGGTACTTTCAAATAATCCCTCCAGGCCCAAGCGTCGGCTTTGATGTCAAACAAATCAAAGGGCGACATTCCCGTTAACAAGTGAATGCAGGTGACGCCCAAACTGTAGATGTCGCTGCTCTTAATTGCTTCACCTTTAATTTGTTCCGGCGCCGCGTATTCGGCAGAACCCGTCACTGTTTCTGTTTTCAGGGGCCCGCTGTTGGCAGGAATTGCGGAGCCGAAATCGACTAAAACTAGCCCGGATTCCTCCTCCCAAGAATCCAGATGCTCTTTCCCGACTATTGCTGCCGACGTTTGGGAAGATTTGCGGTGAACAATATTGGACGGTTTGATATCTCGGTGAATCAGTTGATTTTCGTGGACAAATTCCAGCACTGGTAACAACTCGCTCAGCAGATACCAAATGTGAATTTCTTTAAAAACGCCTTTTTCCGAAAGCCGATCGGCTAAATTGCGCCCTTCAATGTATTCTTGCACTAAATACTGGCAGCCTTCGACTTCAAAAGATGCCAGCAGTTTCGGTATTTGCTGGTGTTTGCCCAACTTGTCGAGAACTGAGGCAGAACCCAAAAATGTCCGGTTGAACTGGTTTTGACCGTCGGCGATTGACGGCATGGGGCCGCAGAACTGTTGAATGACGCAGCGGGGTTGCGCTGGTTGGTCTTCATCGGCTGCTAGGAAGGTGCGGCAAGCGATACTTTGACCGAGGGTGTGAAAGACTCGGTAGCGCCCTTTGAGCAGCAAGTTCGACTCGCAATTTGTGCAGGCTGTCGCGCGATCGAGATTTTTGGGATTTTGGCAATTGGGATTTATGCAGTAACTCATTTGTCTTGCCGCTGGAGACCCCCGTCCGATTTAAAGGGAGGAGTGGGGGAGGAAAGCGGGGCGGTGCGTGCCGCTTCCTGTGGACAAATTAAATAATTTGAATCTTTGCTTTATGATAATTGTTTCCTAGATTTTAGCCACAATTGCTTCGAGCGATCGCGCGTAAATTATTGCTGAGACCTATTTCCCAAAATAATACAACTGTAGAAAAAATTCCTACCACTATCGAGTCAGTCATCCCCAATTTTTCAATCGTTCGACACTTCGGCAAACAAGGGCGACCGCGATGCGACTTGTCAGTCAGCCTAGCCGAAGCAAGCGAAAGGAAGCCGTCGCAGTCTAAAATCTCTAATTGGTAGGACTTTTATGCGATTTAGGCTTAATAAGGAATGAGAATTAAATAACTTACAATTTTTATTGTTCTTGTGGGATGGGCGGGGGAGCCCGTCCCACAAGAACGGGCTCTCCCGCCCATCCCACAAATATGTGTAAATTAATTCGCGATCCTAAGTCGATCGCACCGAACTTGATTGCTCGGCTGGACTCGCTGTCAACGAATTACGGTATACTGTCATTGTAGATCCAGTAATTGCGGCAAGGGAGTCAATTTCAAATTTCAAATCAACTGAAAAATTGAAATTTTGGCAACTTTCGCCAAACTAACTACTAACTTTTAACTATTACGAAGAATAATGGTTTAAAGCCTCCTCCTCAACGGGGGAAATAAAACAAAATTATTCACTGTTTCAATCCTCTTCCTTTTATGGAGAGGTAGCCCTCAAGCGGTCAACTGTCAACTGTCAACTGTCAACTGTCAACTGTCAACTGTCAACTGAACTATGCCCTTAATTCGCGTTCCCAAACCTTGGGAAATTTCCAACTCACAAATTACCTCAGAAACAGCCTTTCTCAACCGCCGCCGTTTCATGACCAATTTAATCGGCGCCGGCGTCACTGCTTCGCTGCTACCACTGACAGGCTGTCAAAGCAATACAGGCTCAAAAACTGCTCTGGATAAAGGCTCAACCCAAGCCTACGCTGGATTGACCCGGAATCCTACCTTTGCGAAAGTCGATCGGGCAATTACCGACGAAGCCCTAGCTACCAAATATAACAACTTTTACGAATACGGAGGCACAAAATCTATTTGGCAAGCCGCCCAAGCTTTACCAACCGAAAACTGGAAAGTAGAAGTAACTGGTTTAGTCAAAAATCCCCGCACCTACGATATAGACGACCTCCAGAAAAAATTTCCCATCGAAGAACGAGTTTATCGATTTCGCTGCGTAGAAGCCTGGTCGATGGTAGTTCCTTGGGTCGGATTTCCCATGAAATTACTCATGGCTGATGTCGAACCGCAATCGAATGCTAAATTTGTTCGCTTCACCTCATTTTACGATTCCAAAATCACTCCCGGCCCCGGTTTAATGTCCCAATTTTATCCCTGGCCTTACACCGAAGGTATGCGAATCGAGGAAATGGCCAACGATTTAGCATTTTTTGCCACAGGGCTGTACGGGCGGCGGCTACCCAAGCAAAATGGGGCGCCCCTGCGGCAGGTGATTCCGTGGAAATACGGTTTTAAGGGCGCAAAGTCGATCGTTAAAATTGAATTTGTCGAAAAACAGCCCGCCACTTTTTGGAATACCATCGGCCCCAACGAATACGCATTTGAAGCCAATGTCGAACCCGACAAACCGCACCCCAGATGGTCGCAAGCCAGCGAACGGGTAGTCGGGCCCGGTAACAGTTGGTCGTGGGAAACTCGCCCAACTTTGCCCTATAACGGTTACGGCGAATATGTCGCAAGCCTTTACAGTTAGCGAAATTTCACACTCAGATAGGACGTATGGTTGAAACCGCGTCTACACAAACGATGTCCGGATGGTGCGCGGACAGAAGAAAAAACCTAATTTCAACCGCCGACTCTTCAACCCGCGCACCATCCGAGTTTTGCCTGTATAGACGCGATTTCAACCGCCCGATCTTATTCTATAGCGGTTCTCAAGCATGGTGAGATATGCCCCATGCCCTATGCCCTATGCCCTATGCCCGGTCTTATTCTAAGTTAATTTCCAGTTAATAAAAAAGGAAAATATGCAATGCTTGAAATTCCCGGCATTCAAACATTAAATAAAATACACGAAAATTCTATTTCAACAGTTTATCGAGGTATTAGAGAACAAAATCAACAGCCAATTATTCTCAAACTGCTCAACGAAGACTATCCAACTCCCGGCGAAATAGTCCGCTACCGACAGGAATACAAAATTCTTCAAATCCTCAACCTGCCAGGAGTCATCAAAGCTTACGACTTACAAAAATATCGCAACACTCTCCTTCTAATCTTAGAAGATTTTGGCGGTTTCTCATTGAAACAAATGCAGGAACAGCAAAGCTTTAGCCTGTTTGAATTTCTCAATATCGGCATTCAAGCCGCCGCAATATTAGGACAAATTCACGCAGCAAACATCATCCACAAAGACATCAACCCCGGCAACATTATTCTCAACCCAGCCACAGGAAAAATCCAAATTATTGACTTCGGAATTTCCACCCTGTTAACCCGCGAAACTCCTACCATAAAAAATCCCAATATTTTAGAAGGAACTTTAGCCTACATTTCACCAGAACAAACAGGGAGAATGAACCGTTCTCTAGATTACCGTACAGATTTTTATTCCCTCGGCATTACTTTTTACGAACTGCTAACCAACCAATTGCCTTTTGAGACCAAAGATGCAATGGAATTGGTACACTGTCACATTGCAAAACAGCCATTGCCCATCAACAAAATCAATCCACAAATTCCTCCGGCTGTGTCAGCAATAGTCATGAAACTTTTAGAAAAAACTGCTGAAAACCGTTACCAAAGTGTTTGGGGAATTCAAGCAGACTTAGAAGAATGTCTGCGTCAATTACAGACAACAGGAACTATTTTAGAGTTTGCTTTAGCTAAAGAAGATATTTCCGATCGATTTCAAATCCCTCAAAAACTATACGGGCGGGCGGCGCCAGTCCAGGCTTTGCTAGCAGCATTCGAGCGAGTTGCGAACCCACAACATAGTTTTTCTGGAAGCGAAATGATGCTAGTTGCCGGTTATTCGGGCATGGGGAAATCATCGCTGGTACAAGAAATTTACAAACCAATTACTGAAAAACGCGGCTATTTTATTTCCGGCAAATTTGACCAATTTCAGCGCGATATTCCCTATTCAGGGATTATTAGCGCTTTCTCGGGATTGGCGCGACAACTGCTAACCGAAAGTTCCGCAAAACTCGATGAGTGGCGCACTAAACTTTTAATTGCATTGGGTGCAAACGGTCAAGTAATTATTGAGGTAATTCCCGAAATAGAATTAATTATCGGCAAACAGCCCCAGGTAGCAGAGTTGAGACCAAATGAAGCGCAAATTCGTTTCTATTTTGTGTTTGAAAAATTTATTCGCGTGTTTTGTTCGGCGGAACATCCACTGGTAATTTTTCTTGACGATTTACAGTGGGTAGATGCAGCTACTCTCAATTTAATTCAATTGATGGTAGTGGATAGTGATACACAATATTTATTGCTGATTGGAGCCTATCGAGACAATGAAGTTAGCGCCCATCATCCCTTAATGATTACTGTGGATGAAATGCAAAAAGAAGGCGCTACAATTGATTTTATTTATTTAGCTAATTTAACCATCCAAGATGTTAGTAATTTAATAGCTGACACTGTGCATAGCGATGCTATGTCTGTGCAATCTTTGGCTGACTTGGTGTTATGCAAAACTAATGGAAATCCGTTTTTTGTCAATCAATTTCTCAAAATGCTGCATTCTGAGAAATTGATTAATTTTAGTTTTCTGGAATCTTCCGAGCTATCGATTCGGGAACCAAAGGCTCTAAAAAATAGAGGTTGTGGAGGATTTTGGCAGTGGGATATTGCTCAAATTGAAGCAAGGGATATCACTGATAATGTGGTTGATTTGATGGTAAAAAAAATAAAAATATTGCCGGAAATAACTCAAAATATTTTGCGTTTCGCAGCTTGTGCTGGGGCATCTTTTGACTTAACTACTTTATCAAAAATTTGTGAAAGATCTCCGGATTTGGTGTTCTCAGATTTGAAGCCCGCACTGGAAGCTGGTTTGATTTTTCCGGTGTCTGAGTTGGATATTGAACTGTTGTTTGAAGAGTACAAGTTTTTGCACGATCGCGTCCAACAAGCTGCTTATGCTTTGATTGACGAAGGGCAGAAAAAAGCGGTTCATTTGCAAATCGGTCGCTTGTTATTGGATAATAGCGATGGTGAAGATTTGTCGGAGGAGCTTTTTGAAATTGTCGATCAGTTAAATCTGGCGGCAGGAAAGGCGATAGGGGCGATAGAAATGGCGACAGCAGGGGAGCTGCCCTTGGCGATCGATCGCACGGAAAGAGATAAAATTGCCAAACTCAATCTTTTGGCTGGGAAAAAAGCCAAAGCTGCTACAGCTTATGCGGCTGCTGTCAAGTATGTCTGTTTTGGGATCGAACTTTTGGCTGCGGATAGCTGGGAAACTGAATATAATTTGACGCGAGAGTTGTACCTGGAAGCTGCGGAATTGAATTATCTGATTGGCAATTTCGAGCAATCGCAATTTTTGATTCATTCGGCACTATCGCAGTTGCAATTGGCGGTGGAAAAAGCGGAATTTTTCGATCGCCTAATTACGCTGCATACCATGTTGGGGGAATACGAGGAAGCTATTAAATTTGGGCGCCAGGGCTTGCGTTTGTTGGGGGTTGAGTTGCCCCAAAAGCAGTTGCAGCAAGCTTGCAAAGCCGAATTTGCTGAAGCAACAGCGCAATTGGGCGATCGGGCAATTGGTGCTTTGCTGCACGTACCGGAAATGAAGATTTCGGAAAAAAGAACCGCGATGAAACTTCTGGATAAAATTATTCCCGCGAGTTTATTTTCCAATCCGATACTTTACCAATTAGTTGTTACAAAATCTGTCAATCTTTCTCTGAAATACGGCCCGGTGCCGGAATCATCTTACAGCTATGCTTGCTACGGCTTGGTTTTGTCGGCTGCGATGGCTGATTATCGCTCGGGATACGAGTTTGGGATGTTAGCTCTCAATTTGAGCGATCGCTTTCACGATTTGACGCAAAAATGCAAGGCATCGGAAATGCTTGTCGCTCATTTAAATCACTGGATACAGCCTCTGAAACTGTCGGATTCGATTAGCCATAATGGCTATCAAGCTGGCTTAGAATCCGGCGAATTGCAATTTGCAGGTTACATTCAGCTTTACAAATTGATGTATTCTATCCCCCAGGGCAAAAATCTCGAATCTCTGCGTGTAGAAGTGTGGAACTTTTTGCTATTTAACTTTAAAACTAACAATCAAATTGCTACTGATTACTTACTAGGCTGTCAGATAGCTTTGTTTAATTTACTGGGAGAAACTTCTAATTGTGAGGTATTTTCTAATGGCGAAATTAGCGAAGGACAATATTTAGAGCGGTGTGCCGATCGCGGCAGTTTTTTGGCAATCTGCGGCTATCAAATTTTGAAATGCCAGGTTTTGTATTTGTACGGAGAGTATGCAGCAGCTTTCAGCTATGCTGTGGAAGCTGAGAAAAAATTGAGTTTGGCGATCGGCACAATTATTGTAGCCGAACATAATTTTTATTATTCTCTAATTTTAACTGCGCTTTACCCGCAAGCTTCCAAGGGCGATCGCCAAAAATATCTGAGAAAGCTCAAAGCCAACCAAAAACAGATGAAAATCTGGGCTGATAGCTGTCCGGAGACCTTTGAGCATAAATACTTATTGGTAGCTGGGGAGATGGCGCGGATTGTGGGTAAGGAGATGGAGGCGATCGATTTGTACGATCGATCGATTACTTCAGCCAGAGACGGCTATTTTATCCAAAATGAAGCATTAGCCGCAGAATTAGCAGCCAATTTCTGGCTGAGCAAAGGTAAAGCAGAATTTGCCGAAATTTACCTAAAAAAAGCGCACTACAATTATGTAATTTGGGGCGCCAAACGCAAACAAGAAAAGTTAGAAGCAACTCACCCAGAATTATTAATAAAATTCACATCAAAAACTCAATTTCATGATGCCAGTACAGTAACTATAGCCAGCCAATTAAACACCCCTGGCTTAGGAAGTTCAGCTTTAGATTTGGCTGCGGTAGTGAAAGCCAGCCAAGCCATTTCTGGTGAAATACTCTTGGATAAGTTGCTGGCTTCTTTGATGAAAATACTGATTGAAAATGCCGGAGCACAACGAGGCTATTTAATTTTCCATTCCCCCTCAGATTCTGCCAATAACAATTCCGGGGAATTGCTAATCGAAGCTGCGGGTGCGATCGATTCCGAAAATATTGCAGTATTGCAGTCAATTCATATAGAGAATAACCTACCAGTATCGATTGTTAATTATGTCGCCCGTACAGGAGAAACAGTAGTTTTAAGCCAAGCATTTGCCAGCAAAAATTTTAACAGCGACCCCTATATCAAACAGCATCAAAACAAATCAATATTGTGCGCGCCACTCCTGAACCAAGGTCAACTTATCGGCATAATTTACTTAGAAAACAACCTGATTGCTGGAGCATTTACATCAGACAGATTAGAACTGCTGAAAGTCTTATCGGCTTCGGCAGCCATCTCCATTGAAAATGCCAGACTTTATACTAATCTAGCAGATTCCAACCGCACCTTAGAAACAAAAGTAGAAGAACGCACATCGGAGCTCGCTCTTGCCAAGAAAAAAGCCGAAGTAGCCAACGAAGCGAAGAGCAGTTTTTTAGCCAACATGAGCCACGAATTGCGCTCTCCCCTCAACGCCATCCTCGGCTTTTCTCAAATCATGCTCCGCAGCCAAAATCTACCCAAAGAGCATCAAGATAATGTCGCAATTATTACTCGCAGCGGCGACCATTTACTAACTTTAATCAACCAGGTTTTAGATTTATCAAAGATTGAAGCTGGTCGGACTATTCTCAACTATAAAAATTTTGATTTGTATCAATTTATGGACGATCTCGAAGATATGTTCCATATCAAATCTGACGACAAACAATTGCAATTAGTAGTAGAATACAGCCCTGATGTTCCCAGATACGTGCGCACAGATGAAGTCAAATTGCGACAAGTTTTAATAAATTTGATCGGTAACGCTCTCAAATTTACTCAAGAAGGAGGAGTTGCAGTAAAAGTTAATCTCAAACCAGAAGCAAGCAGTCTAAAGCCCGCTAAAACTGTTAATATTGTGGAGAATAGCGAAAATTCAAATATTCCAGCAAATCAGAGTCTTGAAAAATGTAGTAAAATTAGCCCACTACAAAATCCTAACGATTTAGATTCTGGATCTTCGTACTTCCTGATTTTTGCAATCTCCGACACTGGGCCAGGTGTCGCCGCCGATGAATTAGATAGTCTTTTTGAAGCTTTTGTGCAAACCCAAACTGGTAAAAACTCCCAAGAAGGAACTGGTTTGGGACTGCCAATCAGCCGCAATTTTGTAGAGTTAATGGGTGGCAAGATGAGTGTCTATTCAGAATTGGGAGTGGGAACAACTTTTGTATTCGATACTAAAATTAGTGCGATCGATCCCAGGGAAATAGAAGGCAAAAAGACGGCGCTACAAGTGATTTGCCTCGCACCGAATCAACCTAGGTATCGCATTTTGATTGTTGATGACAAACCCAGCAATAATTTGCTGCTACTCAAACTGCTTTCTCCCCTCGGTTTTGAACTAAAAGAAGCTTGTAACGGCCAAGAAGCTGTTGAGATTTGGAATGATTGGGAACCGCATTTAATTTTAATGGATATGAGAATGCCCGTGATGGACGGGTACGAAGCTACAAAACAAATCAAAGGTACTCTTAAAGGTCAAGCTACTGCAATTATTGCTGTAACTGCTAGTGTTTTAGAAGAAGAAAGAGCGGTTGTTTCTTCGGCAGGATGCGATGATTTTATCCGCAAACCGTTCCGGGAAGCAGATATATTTGATGCGCTTCAAAAACATATTGGGGTGAATTTTATCTATGAGGAACCTGCTAGCAACAAGGATTTGACGAAACTGGATATCCAAGCTGCTTTGAGTCGGTCAGCTTTGGCGAATTTGCCTGCTGAATTGTTGGCTGATTTATTGGCAGCTTCCAGCCTCAGTGATATGGCTAAAGTTGATAGTTGCATAGAGCAAATCCGCAAGCTTGATGAATCTGTGGCTGAGGCTTTAGCTTTTTTGGCAAATGATTTTGATTATATTCAAATAGTTTCTTTAATTGAAACTTATTAGGTTTGATCGTTCGGAATTCAGTCCTTTCTTTTCTGCGGACTAAAGTCCTCACTACGAACCTTTGTTATTAGGTTCGATCGTTCGGAATTCAGTCCTTTCTTTTCTGCGGACTAAAGTCCTCACTACGAACCTTTGACCAGAAAATTTTGTATTCTTTGCCAAACTCGTTCCAGTAAATCAGGTACGCTAACATCAAACCATTCAATTTCAGGATATGCTCTAAACCATGTCCGCTGTCTCTTGGCAAATTGCCTCGTGTGCAAAATTGTTAATTCTTTAGCTTCCTCAAGCGTAATGTCGCCAGCTAAATATCGTTTGATTTCCTGATATCCCAGGGTGTTCAACAATGGTAAGTCGCAGCCGTATTTTTTGCACAAATATTCTACTTCAGCCAGCCAACCGCGTTCTAACATTTGTTCGGTGCGCTGTTGGATGCGATCGCCCAAAACATCCATCTCGCAGTCCAACCCAATCTGTAGAATCGGATAATTGGGAGGATTTTCGCCTTGCTGTTGGGAAATAGAGCGCCCGGTGACATAAAATACTTCCAGTGCCCGTAAGGTTCTGAATGAATCGTTGAGGTGAATTTTCTCGGCGGCCGGACGATCGACCTGCTGCAACATCGCATAACATTGAGATTGCCCCAGATCCGCAAGTTGCGATCGCAATTCGGGCATGGGCGCCACCCTCGGAATTTTCAAACCCTTGACAATCGATTTGATATATAAGCCTGTCCCTCCCACCAACAACAGCGGAGGAGAAACGGGAAAATCGACATCAGCAATTATTTTTTGAGCTTGCTGCTGGTATTCTGCGAGTGTTAGAGTTTCTGTCGGCTCGCAAATGTCAATTAAGTGATGCGGTACAGAAGCGCGATCGCTCTTTGTCGGTTTTGCCGTTCCGATGTCAAATTCGCGGTACACTTGACGGGAGTCTGCGCTCAAGATCGAAGATTTCAGTCGATCGGCCACCGACACAGCCACTCCAGACTTCCCCGTCGCCGTCGCCCCGCAAATCGTAATCAATCTAAACATAAGCCGTCGCACACTTAAAAAACATATTGCATTTCCCAAGAAAAACCCTCAAATCCTTTCCCAGATTCTCTTCATCCCTACTTTCCCTTCTCTGGCTCCACTCATTCACCGCCCTGGGCCTGGGAAATCGCGAAGCAATCTCAAAACTATTCCCCTCCGTCCCCCCGATAAATTTCCATTTAGAAAGCCCTAGCATCGCCCTTAACGGTTTTGTACTATAATTTTAGGAGTTTTTGCATTTTATTAAGTTTTGGGGTCTTCAGCCTCATTATTGGAGCTATTGTGGCATGACTAACACCTACAGCGCCGACCAAATTCAAGTTCTCCAAGGTCTCGAAGCAGTCCGCAAACGACCGCGGATGTACATCGGTAGCACTAGCCCGCGAGGATTGCACCATCTAGTTTACGAGATTGTGGATAATGCGATCGACGAAGCGCTGGCAGGTTACTGCACTCGCATCGAAGTTGACCTCAACGCTGACGGTTCCGTTACTGTTACAGACAACGGCCGGGGAATTCCCACCAAGATTCATCCCAAAACTGGTACATCATTCCTGGAAGCAGTTTTGACCGTTCTCTGCTTTGTTGGCAGAAGCAGCGACGGCTACAAGGTTTCTGGAGGTATCCACGGAGTTGGGCTAGCAGTTGTCAATGCTTTGTCTGAATGGTTGCAGGTGACTGTTCGGCGCCAGGAGCAAATTTACAGCCAGCGTTTTGAGAAAGGCATCGCGGTTACGTCGCTGACAGCTAAACCGAGTCCCGAAAACCCTACGGGTACGTCGATTTGTTTCAAACCAGATGCGGAGATTTTCAAGAATGGCATCCAGTTCGATCGCGACACTTTTGCCCTTCACCTGCGACAGCTTGCTTACCTCAATCCCGGTTTGAAAATAATTTTGACTGACAACCGCTTGCAAATACTCGGCAGCAGTTCTCCCTGCATCGAAACCTACTGCTTCCCTGGTGGCATCCGGGAATATGTCGCTTACCTGAACTCCAATGTGGAACCGCTGCACGAAGATATCATTTACATTCAGGGCGATCGAGATGGCGTACAAGTAGAAATAGCCTGTCAGTGGCACTTTCTGAATCAAGATAATTCTTACAGCCGACTGTTAGGTTTTGCCAACTGCGTCCGGAATATCGATGGCGGCACTTATCTTAACGCCTTTCAATTGGCAGTGAGGCGGGTGGTGAGTGCGATCGGCCGCCAACAGGGCAAACTCAAAAATACAGACCCAGTTTTAATGGGGAATGAGGTTTTAGAGTGTGGCTTCACCGCAGTCATTGCCGTTAAACTACCGAATCCGGAGTTTGAAGGCCCAACAAAAACTCGGCTGGTCAACCCGGAAGTACAAGAAATCGTTAAATCTTTGGTGGAAAAAGAGTTGATGGAATATTTGACCGCCCGCCGGGAAGTTGCAGGGGCGATCGCGCAACAGGCGATCGAGGCCCGCGACGCAGAAGCAGAAACACTCAAAGCGCGGGCATTGCGCCGAAAGCAAGAATTACAAAAATATTAATGACTTGCAGTAGACTGCCGCGGGCGATCGCGCTTCTCAACCTTCCGGCTAACAGCCCCGCAACCAAATGTCAATAGCTCCCCAAGTAAAACTACTATGCCGGGTACGTCCCCCCGATAAATTTCCCTTCAGAAAGCCCTAGCATCGCCCTTAACGGTTTTGTGCTATAATTTTAGGAGTTTTCCCATTTTAGAAGCTTTTGGGGCTTTAGGCCTCATTATTGGAGCTATTTTTGTATGACCAGCAGCTACAGCGCCGACCAGATTCAAGTTCTCGAAGGTCTCGAAGCAGTCCGCAAACGACCGGGGATGTACATCGGTACCACCGGCCCGCGAGGACTCCACCATCTAGTTTACGAGGTTGTGGACAATTCCATCGATGAGGCGCTGGCTGGCCACTGCACTCACATCGAGGTTGACTTCAACGCCGACGGTTCAGTCACTGTCACAGATGACGGCCGCGGTATTCCTACCGGGATCGTTGCCAAGACTGGCAAATCGGGAATCGAAACAGTAATGACTGTACTGCACGCCGGCGGTAAGTTTGGCGGTGGCGGTTACAAAGTTTCTGGAGGTTTGCACGGTGTAGGTATTTCCGTGGTTAACGCGCTTTCCGAGTGGGTAGAGGTTACTGTTTGGCGCGACCAAAAAGAACATTTGCAGCGCTACGAAAGAGGCTTTCCCGTCAGCGAACTTGTGGCCAAGCCCTGCAAAGGAAATCGCACCGGTACTTCAGTTAGTTTCCTTCCAGACACTCAGATATTTAGCACTGGGATTGAGTTTGATTACGCTACGGTTTCTGGACGTTTGCGAGAGTTGGCTTATCTGAATGCGGGTGCGAAAATTACTTTTGGCGATCGTCGCTTGGAATTGCTCAAAAGTAGCGAACCGCGCGTCGAAACCTATTGTTACGAAGGTGGCATCAAGGAATATGTCATGTACATGAACCGCGAGAAGCAGCCACTGCACGAAGAGGTGATCTACGTACAAGGAGAACGCAACAACGTGTATGTAGAAGTGTCTTTGCAGTGGTGCGTCGATGCTTTTAGCGACAACGTTCTGGGTTTTGCCAACAACATTCGGACGATCGACGGCGGTACACACTTAGAAGGCTTAAAGGCTGTTTTGACGCGGACGATGAACTCGATCGCCCGCAAGCGCAACAAAATCAAAGAACACGAGCCCAACCTCGCCGGCGAAAACGTCCGCGAAGGTTTAACAGCCGTGATTTCGGTCAAAGTTCCAGACCCAGAATTTGAAGGCCAAACCAAAACAAAGCTAGGAAATACCGAAGTCAGAGGAATTGTTGATTCCCTCGTAGGCGAAGTATTAACCGAATATTTGGAATTTCGGCCCCAAGTAGCAGACGCTATTTTGGAAAAAGCAATTCAGGCATTTAAAGCCGCAGAAGCCGCCCGTCGTGCCCGCGATTTAGTCCGCCGAAAATCCGTCCTAGAATCGTCTCCTTTGCCCGGAAAATTAGCGGACTGTAGCTCCAGAGACCCCGCCCTGTCTGAGATATACCTGGTCGAGGGCGATTCAGCCGGCGGCTGTTTTCTCTCTTCGGAGAAAATATTATTAGCTGATGGCACAACAAAAACCTTCAAAGAGATAGTTGACGAACAAGCAGAAGGTAAAGAACACTTTTGCTACACCATTCGCGAGAGTGGAAACATCGGGTTTGAGCGGATAACCAACGCTCGCATGACTAAAGCAAATGCTGAGGTTATCAAATTGACATTAGACAATGGGGAGACAATTACTTGTACTCCAGATCATCGGTTCATGTTGCGGGATGGCACTTACAAAGCAGCAGCCATGCTGACACCGGACGATTCCTTAATGCCTCTCAACCGCCAGTTGTCGAAAAAGAACCAAAACGGGCAGGGACTTAACGGTTACGAAATGGTTTGGAATCCCAGCAGTGACAAGTGGATTTACAGTCATTTGTTATCGGATTTCTACAACCTGAAACATGAGGTTTATCAAGCATCTGACGGCAATCACCGCCACCATGTTGATTTCAACAAACTCAACAACAATCCGACCAATATTCAGCGACTACCTGCTCAGGAACACTTGGCTTTACACCGCGCCAACCTTGAGAAAACATTGCACAGGCCGGATGTCATTGAAAAGAGCCGTCAAGCTCACATGACTGATGAATTTCGGGCGATGATGAAAGAGCGGATGCAGCAGCCTGAAACCAGGCAAATTCTCTCAGAACAGGCAAAGGCTCAGTGGGAAGATGAAGAGTATAAAGCTTACATGACTAGCAAGTGGCGTGAGTTTTACGACACTAATGAAGCTTATCGCGAGCAAAATAATGAATTGCTCAACCAAGCCCAACAAGAGTATTGGAGTTCTGAAGAAAACCGCTTAGCTCAGTCTCAACGGGTTCGCAATCATTTTGCTAACAATCCTGAAGCGCGGGAGGCTAATTCACAATTGGCCAAAGAACAGTGGCAAAATCAGGATTTGTTGGACTGGCGACGGGAGAAAACTAAGGAACAGTGGACACCGGAGTTTCGCCGCCAACGCAAAGCAGCTTTGGACGAAACTTATTACCGCAAAACTCTGGAAGCATTGAAGACTGTTCAGATGAAAATGGGCTGGATTGATGTAGATTATTACAATTCTTATCGCCGCCTGAAGAATGATAAGTCTTTGTTGAAGTACGAGACTTTTTGTAAGCGCTACTTTAATGGTGAAGAATTATATGCTCGCCAAGCGGTTCGTAATTACAACCACCGTGTTGTGAAGATTGAAGCTGTAGAGGAACGGCACGATGTTTATGACATCGAAGTGCCTAACAGCCACAACTTTGCACTAGGTGCGGGAGTTTTTGTACACAACAGCGCGAAGCAAGGGCGCGATCGACAATTCCAAGCAATTCTGCCTTTGCGCGGTAAAATTCTCAACATCGAGAAAACCGACGACGCCAAAATCTACAAAAATAACGAAATTCAGTCGTTAATTACAGCCCTGGGTTTGGGTATCAAAGGCGAAGAATTCGACCCCGGTCAATTGCGGTATCACCACATAGTGATCATGACTGACGCTGACGTAGATGGGGCCCACATCCGCACGCTGTTGCTGACTTTCTTCTACCGCTACCAGCGCGCACTTGTAGAACAAGGTTACATCTATATTGCTTGTCCTCCTCTGTATAAAGTGGAACGGGGACGCAATCACTACTACTGTTACAGCGATCGCGAAATGAACAATCTCGTCCGCAACGAATTCCCCGCCAATGCGAACTACACTATCCAGCGGTTCAAAGGTTTGGGCGAAATGATGCCCACGCAGTTGTGGGATACCACGATGAACCCGGAAACTCGGACGCTAAAACGGGTGGAGATTGAAGACGCTGCTGAAGCCGATCGCATCTTTACCATCTTAATGGGCGATCGGGTCGCCCCCCGCCGCGAATTCATCGAAACCTACGGCCCCAAACTCAACCTCCTCGACTTGGACATCTAAGTTAGTTGACAGTTGACAGTTGACAGTTGCTGGCGAGGATGAGTCATTAGTCATTAGTTAGTGGCTGATGACTACTGCTTTCCTGTCAACTGCTTTCCTGTCAACTGCTTTCCTGTCAACTGACTACTGCTTTCCGGCCAACTGCAACTTTTGTTATAAAAATTAATACAATCTCTCATCAAATTGCTTTAAGGTAAATGCTTAGGTAAATTTTAGATTTTTGGCGCATCCATCAGCTACCACAAAAATAGAAGGTTGGACAATATAGCATGAGCATCAATTTAGCAACAAAATTGCGTGAGGGAACAAAAAAATCTCACACAATGGCAGAAAACGTTGGTTTTGTCAAATGCTTTTTAAAAGGCGTTGTAGAAAAAACTTCTTACCGGAAGTTAGTAGGAAACCTGTACTTTGTCTACTCGGCAATGGAAGAGGAAATGGAACGCCAAAAGCAGCATCCGGTTGTTTCAAAAATTTACTTTTCTGAGTTAAATCGCAAACAAAGTTTAGAGCAAGATTTATTCTACTACTACGGCGCCAATTGGCGGGAACAAATATCCCCGTCACCAGCAGCTAAAGCTTACGTGCAGCGGATTCATGAAATCTCGGCTACCGCACCAGAACTGTTAGTAGCTCAGTCTTACACTCGCTACCTAGGCGACTTGTCCGGCGGACAAATCCTCAAGGGAATTGCTCAGCGCGGCATGAATCTTACCGAGGGAGAAGGCACTGCTTTCTACGAATTCCAGGATATTCCTGATGAAAAAGAGTTCAAAGCTAACTACCGTCAGGCAATGAATGAATTGCCGATTAACGAAGCTACAGCAGAGCGCATTGTTGACGAAGCTAATGCAGCTTTTGGCATGAACATGAAGATGTTTATGGAGTTAGAAGGCAATTTGATTAAAGCTGTCGGTCAGATGCTGTTCAATACCCTGACGCGGAAGCGCGGCGCAGCCAGTACCGAATTGGCTACTGCTGATTAGTCAATACCCATTGGCAATAATTTGAGCCTCGTTTAAGAGGAAAACATTAAATCCTGGGGGTTTGATGGCTGCTTTTACAGTCACCAAAGCTCCGGGATTTTGCATGGCGGGCGATCGACTTTTTGACTCATATCATTTCCGGTTGCATCGGAATTACTGTAGTTTAGACTAACCAAAGATGAGAACGGTGGCAAAAGAAGAACTAGAGCCACCGCGCTAGGAGAGAATGAGGGTGAAAAAGAAAACCTATCCACTCCTTAAATGAACAGTGAACGATTAAAGGACTTTCGTCAAGCAGCATACGATTTATTAGTGAAAGCAAAAGATGTGACATTCGAGCTGATGGATGCAGTGATGACAACAAAAAATGCGTCGTGTTTAGCAGAATTTTCACTAAATCCATTATTCTCTTCGTCAATGGCAAGCGCGTCTATGAAGCCTTACAAGACTGTAGACCAGACCGAAAAAAACTGATGCTGCTCTATCTGGAGCAATTACAGAAAGAAGCAGCCCCAACGGAACATATATTAGTAGCAATCGACCACACTGCATGGGAGAGAGCAGATGCCAAAACGTTACAAGATAGA
>NZ_JAEQDE010000124.1:5193-41886 GCF_020737865.1 Microcoleus sp. PH2017_35_SFW_U_B | reverse complement strand
ATTCATCTATTGTGGAACGGGCTTCTAGCCCGTGCTCAGCAACAGGCAAGATGCCTGTTCCACAAGACAATTCATCTATTGTGGAACGGGCTTCTAGCCTGTTGCTGACATCTGTATCATTTCCAGTCAGCAACCAGCGGGGAACCGGTTGCTGGAAAAATCGCCAGTTGGGGTCAAATTTGCGCGATCGCGAACACACAATTTGCACCGGTTGTGGGGGCTTTCCTTGCAGTTTCCTTTGTTCTAGCAAATCGGGTGAAAAGACTCTCAGAGTGGTTCCATAGGCGCGTAAAGTGCCGTTTCCGAACAAAACTGCGTCACTGGCGGCGACTTGTTGTTCGAGGTGAGATTTGTCGTTAGCTGAACCGAATCGGGCGGCGGTGAGGGCGGTATCTGTAATTTTGCCATCGGCACTCATGGCGAGTATTACTGTTGTGTGAATCATTCGATTTGGGATTTAGGGTTCGGGATTTTAGAATACAAAAAACCCAGCGGTTGAAATCGCCGAGTGTTTCTACCTCATTTACCTAATTCCCGAATAAACGATCGATCGCAACTGAAACATTTGGAAAAGCGAGGGGATTAATATTACCGTGAGTCAGAGTTTCTCTGAATTGATAGCCAGCATCGGTAGGATCTCGAAACACGATTAATTCCATAGTTCGCAAATTGACAACCCAATACTCGGCAATCCCGGCGGCGGCGTAAATTTTGTTCTTAATTCCCAAGTCTTTAGTCAGAGTAGAATTGGAGTATTCTATCAGCCAAAAGATGTTTTCTGGATAGGGATGATGTTCTCGATAATTTTGTCCCAAACGTTGAATTACAGCGATATCTGGTTCGGGTTCGGAGTTGTTAAGTGGCAAGGTAATGGGCTTACCTTGTCGCACTTTAGCCCGATCGCCTAGCAAGTAAATTAGGTACTCTCCAGCCTCATCGCTACAGTAAGCATGAGATTCTCCTTCGGGAGCCATTTCGATTATTTCTCCACCGATTAGTTCAGCTTTTCGCCCTTCCAGAATGCCGGCTGCAATGATGCGGTGGTAGTCTGCAACCGTCCATTTTACAGTTGTGACGCTCACGGCGATTACTCCTGTGTTTTTATTGTTATTTTACAGTCGATCGCACATTTCTCCCAAAAACCCGATCGCCCATCAACCCAAAAACCCGATCGCCCATCCACCCAAAAACCCGATCGCCCATCAATCCAAAAACCCGATCGCCCGTCAATCCAAAAACCCGATCGCCCATCCACAAAAAATGCGATCGCCCATCCACACAAAAACCCGATCGCCCATCCACCCAAAAAGCATAAACCCCGGCGGTTGAAACCGCGGCTACACAGACAAAACCCGCCTCCGCGGGTTGAAGATTTACCCGATGATTTTCCATCTCCGAATACCCTCTTCGTCCGCGGAGGCGGACATTGTTTGTGTAGACGCGGTTTCTAACCGCCGGGTTTTTTCCGAAATACTTCCCTACAACCCACAGATGTGGACAAAAACCTCGCTGTCAACTGTCAACTGTCAACTGTCAACTGTTTAACTCCCTCCAATCGCAGGAAATGCACCCGGCCCGATCGATCGCCCGCTACAACTGTCACTCCATCAGCGGCGATCGCACAGCACATAAACGCACCATCTCCGCTGAAACTAGCAACCTCATTGCCACTAAGCAAATCCCAGACTTTGAGGGTGTTATCGTCTGAAGCTGAAATTGCTAGTTTGCCCTCGGATGCGATCGCCACTCCATTTACCCAGCTAGTATGACCGGTGAGGGTTCTAACTTCGGTACCTGTCTCGGTGTCCCAGATTTTCATGGTTTTATCCCGTGAAGCGGAAATCGCTGTTTTGCCGTCTGGTGCGATCGCTACTGCTGTTACACTGTGAGTATGACCGGTGAGAGTTATCAGTTCCCTACCGCTGTTTATGTCCCAGATTTTGAGGGTGTTATCCGCTGAAGCCAAAAGGTTGTAATCCCCTGAAGCCGAAATCGCTATGAGGCCGTCTGGTGAGATCGCGACGGCAAATACCTCCTGAGTATGACCGATAAGAGTTCTCAATTTCCTGCCACTGTCAATGTCCCAGACTTTTAGGGTTTTATCCCCTGAAGCGGAAATCGCTGTTTTGCTATCTGGTGCGATCGCTACTCCCCATACCTGTTGCGTATGACTGGTGAGAGTTCTCAATTTCCTGCCACTGTCGATGTCCCATATTTTCAGGGTTTTATCCCAGGAACCGGAAATTGCTCGCTTGCCGTCTGGTGCGATCGCGACTGCTGATACCATATCAGTGTGACCGGTCAGAGTTCTCAGTTCCCTCCCGCTGTCTGTGTCCCAGATTTTGAGAGTGCGATCCCTTGAAGCCGAAATCGCTGTCTTGCCGTCTGGTGCGATCGCGACTGCATATACCTCCCGAATATTACCAGCAATAGTTCTCAATTCTCTGTCGCTGTCTATGTCCCAGATTTTGAGATTGCTATCGTTTGAAGCGGAAATTGTCGTCTTGCCGTCTGGTGCGATCGCGACTGCTGTTACCGCATAAGTATGACTGGTGAGAGTTCTCAATTCTCTGCCGCTGTCGATGTCCCAAATTTTTAGGGTTCTATCCCTTGAAGCCGAAATCGCTCGTTTGCCGTCTGGTGCGATCGCGACGGCAAGTACCACACCAGTATGACCGGTGAGAGTTCTCAATTCCCTGCCACTGTAGATGTCCCAGATTTTCAGGGTTTTATCGCCTGAAGCCGAAATCGCTCGTTTGCCGTCTGGTGCGATCGCGACTGCATTTACCGATGCAAAATGACTGATGAGAGTTCTCAATTCAGTGCCACTGTCGATGTCCCATATTTTCAGGGTTTTATCCGCGTCCCAGATTTTCTTATCGCCTGAAGCCGAAATCGCTTGTTTGCCGTCTGGTGCGATCGTGACTGCTAATACATAACCAGTATGACCGGTGAGAGTTCTGATTTCCGTGCCGCTGTCGATGTCCCAGATTTTCAGGGTTTTATCCTCTGAAGCCGAAATTGCTCGTTTGCCGTCCGGCGCGATCGCTACTCCCCATACCTCGCCAGTATGACCGATGAGAGTTCTGAGTTTCGTGCCACTGTCGATGTCCCAGATTTTCAGGGTTTTATCCCCTGAAGCCGAAATTGCTCGTTTGCCGTCCGGTGCGATCGCTACTCCCCATACCTCGCCAGTATGACCGATGAGAGTTCTGAGTTCCGTGCCACTGTCGATGTCCCAGACTTTTAAGGTCCCATCCCCTGAAGCTGAAATCACTCGCTTGCCATCTGGTGCGATCGCGACTGCTTTTACCCCGTCAGTATGACCGGCAAGCGTCTGAAGCGCACCCTCATTTGCCCTTTCTAGATTAGCCTTCAAAGGCCGCAGCCAAGGAGTATTTTTCGACTGCTTTGCTTGTTCTAGCATAGCTTGAATGTCATCAGGAGACGAGATTTTTTCCGTCACTTGTTTGAGAGGTTTACGAGGGGAAAACCTAGAAATTAATGGTAAATACTCCCAAAAATACTTAGATTCATCTATAATCATAGTTATTTCATCAGGTAGCAACCTCCCCAACAATTGCCCAGCCAGTTGCGTTTTTTCCCTTTCCAAAACGTGCGCCGACTTCCTAATTGCCCCCTGAATCAAATTCAAAGTTTCAGTTTGCCCCTCCGACAGCAAAACATCAGAAACTCTCGCCAAATCGTAATCCTCAATTAACTCTTGAACCCCCACCGCATCCAACTTCGCCTCAATAAAATCAAAATCCGTCAACAACTGATGCAACCGTTCCCCTTGAACACTCTGGGCCAAATGCCCAGGCAGAGTTTCCAAAGCATAAAGCCGCTTTTTCGGCGACAGTTTCCCCAACCGTTCTTTAAACTTACTCATCGCCGTACAAATCCTCCCACAAATTATCAGAAATCGCCGTTTCAATATCCCGCAGCGACACCCCAGCTTTCTGCACCACATCTATACGATGCAAAAATCTTTGGAAACTCGCGTGATAGATACTGTAATCGGGAGGACTATCACCGCTACGCCGCAGAAACTGTTCCCAATCATCCAGAACTTCCTGCACATCCAAAGCATCTTCCTCAGCAAAATCAGCCAAAATATCGCAGCAAACCGGCTTGCGAGTTTTCGTCAACAAATAAATCACCTTCAACTTCCGGCGGCGCAATTCTTTATCTTTAACCGCCATTTCCATCCGCGCCCAATGCTTCTCATAATATCCTTCCAACTCCCTCGGCAAATCTTGCAAATTCACATCGCTATACTTGCCGCTATCGATATCATTCAGCACGTAGCGCAGGTACATAAAATTATTCTGGCTTTTTTCCGCCACCGCCGCCACAAACTGTTCGCGCTGCAAATTTTGACGGTTAATCCAACTCTGAATAGACGCGCTGTTGCTGGTGCGTTTGTCAATATAAACCTTGACATCTGCCAAACTTTCTGCACTGTACTGCATCAAATCAAAAACCTGATGATTTGGCAAAGGCAGAGTTTTCGGCTGCTTCGACACAATAAAATAAACATTATCCGGCAAAGCATCTGGCAAATACAAAACATTGCTGCCGCGCCCCTGCAAATTCAAATCCACTTCATCCAGGGCATCGACGACAATAATCAACTTTTTTCCGCCCAATTTAGCGCTGACTTCCCCCAACAATCGACTCAGAAAATTGCCATCTCTCGTCGCATTTTCCGGCAGTTGCGGATAATTTAGTTGATAGCGTCGAATTAACTGAGTGCAGGCATTTTCCAGAAATTGTTCGGCGCGGACAATGCCTTGAGATTGCGAGTTAAAATGGGCGACGCAGCGCCGCTTCAGCAGCAGCACTAACTTCGCCATAATTGAACTTTTGCCGACACCCGGATCTGCTTCTAAAACAAAATAGCCTTTGCGATTGTTCTGCAAAAATTCGGCAATTGCTGCAAATACAAATCGCCGTCCAGTAAAGTCTTGAGTCCGGTCTGCAATAATCGTTTCGCACTCGTAGGGAAGCGGCAATCGAGGCGCGGAAATATCAACAAATCGTTCCAGCAAATTCTGAATCTGCGCCAAATCATCGCGGATTCCAATTTCTATGGATTCCAATTTCACCATCACTTGACAAATCTGCTGCTGTGTCGCCACGGCTTCCAATTTTTGCAGAATCTCCCCATTTTGCAGCCCCAAATCTCTCAATTCAGTCAAAGCAATTTGGTGCAGATTCAACAGCATCGCTGCAAACTTTTCGCCTCCCTTCGCCGCATCCAGTTTCAGCACTTCCCGGTACGCTTTCGGAAAAGTTGCATACAGTTTGTCCGCCACAAATTCCACGATTTCCGCATCGAAGGATTTGCCCTCGGTGGCGGCGAATTCCCCCAGGAAACTTGCCCAATCTGCTGGTGTCAATCCGGTAACGCGATCGAACTCCTCGGCATCGGCAGAAAAAATCCCAGTTAGCTGCTCTTCTGAAATCTGTAAACCCCTTGACAAATCGGCTGTACTCGTGTTAATATCCAGCCAGTATTTGGGAGTTTTCTGGGCTAATTTATCTAAATCCCTGGTCGAGAAATTTTTGCTAAGGGCTAGTGCGGTAAACTTAGGTGAGTTAGTAGCAACCTCTCTCAAAATATAGCCGATCGCCTCACCCGCAGCCTTAGTCAAATCATGATTGTCCAGAATATTGGGATTTTTTGCCAGTTTTTCCGTCATCCGATTTCCGAGGTCATTCGCCGCGATATTCCCCGCAATACTAGCTGCAATCGTTGCTAAAATAGAAATCCCCCCAACCGTTGGATTGGCAATCGCACCCAATGCTGCTGTCACACCCGGATTGGCGATCGCGCTGGCAATCATTGGCGCAACACCCATCACCGCACTGCATCCAATTACCCTAACTTTAGTATTAGCTAAATCTACTAACGACATAATTTAAATACTTCTCATACTTTGGAATAGTTTAGCGCGGCGAGATAATTAAATACAAGGTTAATTTACCGCCTTTAATATCAGCTATTCAGTCGTCTTTAGACGACTTTAGCTGTGAGACAGGGGTTTTCAACCCCTGGCGGCCCCAGCAACTAGCTGAGGGCCTCCGCCACCCCTGGCGGCCCCATTGGTCAACAACCAGGTCAAACGTAGTCACAGACTGCTGTTTACCCCCGAGGCCAGATCCCCCCTTAGCTTGCCCCCTACTCCCCCTTAAGAAGGGGGGGACAGGATTCCAATCAAAGTCCCCCTTCTTAAGGGGGATTTAGGGGGATCTGGCCTCAGCAACAAACGAGAGATACAAAAAAGGGTTCCAGGCTTAAGTTGACAACAAACTGGCCGCCCCGCTCTCCTATTTGTAAACTTTTTTGTCAACCCGATCGCACAGCTTGTATTTAACGGATAATGTCTGTTTATTTATTTTTGTCCCCCAGCGATCGCCCTCAAAACAACTTTACTTTTCTTTACAAACCAACAACCAAAAGACGGCGCCGAACACAATAATTTCGTTACAGACTTTAAATGCGACGCGCGATCGACTAAAGTAAAAAAAATGGCTTTATCCGTTTATTCATCGCAAAGGAAACAAAGCTCATGGTTCAACGCGGTTCGACAGTCCGGATTCTCCGCAAAGAATCCTTCTGGTATCAAGAAGTGGGCACCGTTGCTACGGTAGACCAAAGCGGCATTAAATACCCAGTTATCGTTCGCTTTAGCAGCGTCAATTATGCCGGCGTCAACACCAACAACTTCGCCCAAAGCGAATTAATCGAAGTGTCAGCACCCAAAGCCAAAGCCAAAGCACCAGCAGCACCAGCAGCACCAGCCGCAGGAAAGGCACCAGCAGCAAAAGCAGCAGCCAAACCAGCAGCACCAGCCGACGGCGCTCCTAAATAAGGCTAACCAAATAACTAGACTCAAGAGCGCTAATTGTGCCAGAACTGCCAGAAGTAGAAACTATTTGCCGGGGTTTGAACCAACTTACCCTCGATCGCGAAATATTGGGCGGAGACGTGCTGTTACATAGCTCGATCGCCCGCTCAATCTCTGCGACCGATTTTTTGACAAAACTCAAAGGAAAGTCGATCGCATCTTGGTACAGGCGCGGCAAATACCTCCTGGCAGAACTATCGCAATGGAGAGGGGGAGAGGGAGAGAGTGGGAGATCGGGAGAGGGGGAGAGGGGGAGAGTGGGAGAATTCTCACCTCAAACTTTCAGTTCTTCTCTTCAATCTTCTTCCTTCTCCCTTCTGCCCTCAAATGCTGGCTGGTTGGGCGTTCACCTGCGGATGACCGGACAATTGCTGTGGGTAAACCAATCCGAACCCCTACCAAAACACGCCCGAGTCCGCCTATTTTTTGCAGGAAACCAAGAATTACGCTTTGTAGACCAACGCACCTTCGGGCAAATGTGGTACGTCCCCGCAGAAACCGAGGTTTCCAGTACAGTCACCGGCCTCAAAGTCCTAGGCCCGGAACCGTTTTCCGACGAATTTACCACAGAATATTTAGCCCGCAAGCTGCACCGACGGGCGCGACCAATTAAAACAGCATTGCTAGACCAGTCACTGGTAGCGGGTTTGGGCAATATCTACGCTGACGAAACTTTGTTTTTGTCGGGAGTGATGCCGACAACTCTGTGCGCTGATTTGACAGAAGTGCAAATCGATCGCATTCATACAGCTATTATTCAAGTTTTACAGCAGGCGATCGCCTCCGGCGGCACCACTTTTAGCAATTTTCTCAACGTCCAAGGCGTCAACGGTAACTACGGTGGCGTCGCTTGGGTGTACAATCGCGCCGGTCAACCCTGTCGTACTTGCTCAATGCCGATCGAAAAGATAAAATTAGCAGGGCGATCGACTCATTACTGCCCCGCCTGTCAGAAATAACCAGGAAGGTACGTTCCTCGATCAAAGAGCGCTGAAGCGCAACTACGTACCTAATACGCAGTGAAGCGCAACTACGTACCTAATACGCAGGAGGGTACGATCATCGATCAAAGAGCGCTGAAGCGCAACTACGTACCTAATACGCAGGAGGGTACGATCACCTTTGTTTTTTACCAAAATATTTGCTCCAAACCCTCAATCTCAGTTCAAAAACCTGGTTTCTTGCTTCGAGTGCATCAGTTATATCTACTATTAAAGCCAAATCGGCATTAAAATTTGTATACTTTTATAAATGAAACAGAGCAAATTATGGCAATCAAAAAAGGTAGCATAGTCCGCGCAATTCGCGAGCAACTCGAAAACAGCCTAGAAGCCCAAGCCAGCGATCAGCGCTTTTCCTCCTATCTATTTGAAAGCAAAGGCGAAGTGATGGATGTTCGCGGCGAGTACGCCTTCGTCAAATTTGGTAAAGTCCCCACCCCCAATATTTGGCTGCGCGTAGACCAACTCGAAGATTTTAAGTAAACTCACAGTTATAGACGTAACTCTTAGGTACGTTGTTGCGCTTGGGCGCTCTTTCATAGATCGAAGAGCGCCCAAGCGCAACAACGTACCCACTCAAAGGTAACGTAGATTACATACAGTGCACTCGATCGCACTTAAGCTCATTCTTAAAATCTAAAAGTTAGCATCTAAAATCGCATGAATCCCCCATCAACCCGCGTATCAATTATTGGTGCAGGCAAAGTCGGTAGCACCTTAGCCCAACGAATTGCCGAGAAAAATCTAGCAGATGTAGTATTGTTAGATATCGTCGAAGGTTGGCCGCAGGGCGTTGCTTTGGACTTGATGCAAGCAAGGGGAGTCGAACGGCACGATCGCCAAATTGTCGGTACAAATGATTATATAGATACAGCCAACTCAAATATCATCGTCATTGCCGCCGGTATCCCCCGCAAACCCGGTATCAATCGCGAAGATTTAATTAAAATCAATGCTCAAATTGTCACAGAAGCTGCCAAACAGGCGATCGCCCATTCCCCCGAAGCAATCTTAATTGTAGTCACAAATCCCCTAGATATTATGACATATCTAGCCTGGGAAGCTTCCGGTTTGCCAAAACACCGAGTCATCGGTATGGGCGGCATTCTCGACTCCGCCCGCTTTCAAACTTTTATTGCCATGGAATTGGGCGTTTCCATTGCCCAAGTGTGCGCCACAGTCATCGGTTCCCACGGCGATTTGATGGTTCCCTTACCGCGCTATTCCACAGTCAACGGCATTCCCATCGCTCAACTGATGGATGCAGGGGCGATCGATCGCATCGTACAGCGGACTCGCCACGGTGGCGCCGAAATAGTAGGATTGATGAAGAATTCTAGCGCCTATTTTGCACCCGCATCTTCCGCCTGTTTGATGGTAGAATCAATTTTACTCAATCAGTCGCGACTCTTGCCTTGCTCAGTTTATTTGAACGGTCAATACGGCGTGCAAGATATATTTTTAGGTGCTCCCTGCCGCTTGGGATATCAGGGCATCGAACAGATACTGGAACTCGAACTTAGCGATGCAGAAAGAGCCGCTTTTCAGGATTCTGGTAAACTGGTTTTGCAAAGTATTGAGGAAGCCGAAACCATACTGAAGAATGCTGGTTAAGCAAGTCAGCAGAAAGTATCCGGCTTGTGCACC
The DNA here is from genome assembly GCF_020737865.1 of Microcoleus sp. PH2017_35_SFW_U_B. Lineage (NCBI taxonomy): Bacteria > Bacillati > Cyanobacteriota > Cyanophyceae > Oscillatoriales > Microcoleaceae > Microcoleus > Microcoleus sp. PH2017_35_SFW_U_B. The sequence goes on along the minus strand of NZ_JAEQDE010000124.1, from coordinate 32,321 downwards.
CGAAAAAATGTACAGCCTCAATATTTCGGGTGAGACAATTTCATCAATAAGACTTACGCAGTCTCGACTAAAAAAGCCCGGTTGATTATTTTTACCCCTCTTGATTTTCTCACTTAATTATTATGTTAAGAAACTAGGTTTCTGTCTCAGCCCCGATTTAACCTAAAATTCCTTGACTTTAGCCTAAAATGTGATATAGTTGAGTAATATATTGTATCAAAAATGTTAACCAACCCAACAAAAGCGCTCAAAAGGAAATAAAGTCTTAGAGCATCGGTTTTGTTGGTTTAATTTAAGCAGAGCCTACAACGAAAACCAACTGGTTGACCGGAAAACTCAGCTCGAATGAGGTGGATTTCAATAAGTTTAATAAATAGAAGCGATATCATAAAATAATTTGAAGGCCCGGCAAATCATCGAAATGATTCCATAGCTCCAAAATCTGGATTAAACCGAATTTAAAACAGATAAGTTGAGAATTCGAGAAAACCAGAGAAAACTCAAGAAAAGCCGATCGCCTAAATTCAAACAAATCTTCATAGAGGCACTCCCAACAGGATATTCGATCGCCAAACTTAGGACAATATCAATCGAGTTTGCGATAATCAGAAAAAGGTGATAATTGCAACCACAGGCGATCGGAAAAAAATGTCAAGATTAGTTCAGGACTCTGGGCGCGCTTGCGCCGTGAAACCGGGTTTCTGCTTTTCACTTTCGGAGATTCCCTGATTTAATTACCTTAAGATACCGGGTTGATGATTCAACAGTTGACAGTTGACCTGGGACAGTTGACAGTTTGAGAGCGACCTTTACCCTTAAGTCCGAGGATTGGAGTAATGAATAGTCTGATTTTAATTTCTCCCGCTCAGGGAGAGGCTTTCAACCAATTATTTCTGGTAAAACTCTCAATTATTGACAATTTATGCACTCTTCCCATCACCGATCGCCCGTTTTTACAGTAAATATACCAAGTTAAGCTCCTGGTTCGACCTCCCAATCTAGAAAAAATACGGAAATGCAGCGCGAGTAGCTGCTAAGTGCTAGGAGAAGGAGGAGAATTTGCCCTCTGCTTTTAGATTTACAGCAACCGCGCCCATCAGGGTTAGGACGTTCTCGCATGGCACAAACCCTTGCGTTCGATTGTTTCTTCACTTCGCTCAACTGTCAACCCTTATCTAAGCCAGCGAAGCTTTCAACTGTCAACTCTTCTCTAAGCAAGCTGTCAACTGTCAACTATCAAACGATTTTGGATTTTGGATTGGGGATTTTGGATTGGGGATTGTCAACTGTCAACTGTCAACCCTTATCTAAAGCGGGCAAGCTGTCAACTGTCAACTGTCAACTGTCAACTGTCAACTGCTATACCAGGCTCAACTTGCAGAGCGCTATTGGGATGCTATGTACCTCGATACCAAACCGCAAAATAACTAAACAAATAACAATATGTTTCATGAATATTTGTATCAAGAAGTAACCGACTTGCGCCAAAAGCTAGCTCACCTAGAAAGAGAAATGCAGTCTCAAACCTGGTTCAAAAAGCTGCAAGCGCTGATGGGAGTGATTGGCAAAATTCGTCAATCCTTAGACTTAGAAACAATATTCAAAATTACAGCCACCGAAGTTCGGCAACTCCTAAATGCCGATCGAGTCGCCGTTTACCGGTTCATTCCCGAATCCGACTGGAACGACGGCGAAGTAGTATCAGAAGACGTACTTCCCCAATTCAGCCCATCCCTGGGTGCAAAAGTTCACGATCACTGCTTCGGCGAACAATTTGCAGCCAACTACGCCAAAGGTTACGTTCAAGCAGTCAGCGACATCTACAAAGCCCGGTTGAGTCCCTGTCACCTCAGAATCCTCAAGCGATTTCAAATCCGAGCAAACTTAGTCGTACCCTTGCTACAAGGGCAACATTTGTGGGGATTGCTGTGCATTCACTCCTGCGGTCAACCCCGCGATTGGCAGGAAGACGAAATCGAATTTGCCAAACAAGTAGGAGAACATTTAGCAGTTGCAATTTATCAGGCCGAATTGCACTCGCAAACCCAAAGACAATTAGCAGAAATCGAATCGACGCAGCAGAAACTCCGCGACAGCGAGCAAAAATATCACCAAATTCTCGACTCGATCGCCGATATGGTATTAGTCAAAGGCCCAGAATCGAAAATCGTTTGGGCAAATCAAGCATTCCGCGACTATTACGGCATGACTGAAGAGGAACTTCAAGGCATTGTAGACGCACCTTTCTCCAATCCAGACAATACTCTCCAGTACATCAAAGATGACGCTTTCGTATTTGAAACCGGACAGACTCTGCAAATTGCCGAAGAACCGGTGACGCGCCACGACTCAGAAGTGCGACTGTTTAGCACAGTCAAAGCACCCATCCGCAACGAAGACGGCCAAATTACAATGACTGTCGGCGTCTCCCGGGACATGACGGAACGCAAAGCAGCAGAAGAAGCCGTCAAAGCCAGCGAAGCCAAATACCGTCGTTTGGTAGAAACCTCCCAAGACATGATTTGGTCGGTAAATGCCCAGGGGCGTTTCACCTTCGTCAACGCAGCAGTTAGATATATCTACGGTTACGAACCAGCAGAAATGCTCGATCGGCCTTTCTCGGACTTTATGACACCAGAACAAAGCCAGAAAGATTTAGAAGTTTTCGCCCGCCTCAAGGCCGGAGAATCAGTTTTTCAGCACGAAAGCACCCAAATCGCCAAAGACGGCAGCATCAAACATTTGATGTTCAATGCCATAGCCCTGTACGACGACAGCGGAAACGTCCTCGGCACCACCGGTACAGCCACCGACATTACCGATCGCAAACGGGCAGAATCCGCCTTGCAACACGCAAACGCCGAACTAGAGCGCAGAGTAGAAGCCCGTACCGCCGAACTGCAACAGACTTTTGCCGCCCTCAGTGTCAGCGAAGCCAAGTTCCGGACGATCGCAGCCACCATCCCCGGAGCTCTGTTTCAATTTTGCAGCCGCGATGGAGTGTGGAGAGTTGACTATATGAGCGATCGCATCGCAGATATAGCCGGCATCACCGCAGCAGAAATGATGGGAAACATCGCCTCTTTCATTTCCCACGTCCACCCCGAAGACCTCGAAAGCTTCATCGCTTCCATCAACGAAGCCGTTGAAAATACCTGCCTGTGGCACTACGAAGGGCGGTTAGTCAAGCCCGATGGCGAGATTCGCTGGTGGCAAGGCGACTCAATTCCCACCCGCAGCGAAACCGGCGAAATCGTATTTTCCGGTGTATTGCTCGACATCAACGATCGCAAAGTTGCCGAAACAGCCATCCGAGAAAGCCAGCGACAGCTACAAGAAGCCCAAAGACTAGCCCACGTCGGCAATTGGGAACTAGATACAACAACGGGAACCGTCACTTGGTCAGAGGAACTCTTCCGCATCCACGGACTCGAACCAGCGGCCACAGCACCCAGCCGAGAAGAGCAAATCGCTCTGATCCATCCAGAAGATTTAGAATTTTGGCATACAGAAGTACAGCGGGGAGTTGACTTCGGCATCCCCTTTGATTTTGACTTCCGCGTTTACCGCCCCGACGGTACCTTGCGACACCTCAACACCCTGGGCCGCGCCGAAATCGATGCCAGTGGCAAGGTGCTAAAATTGTTCGGCACGGCGATCGACATTACCGATCGCTTCCTTGCAGAAGAAGCCCTGAGACAAGCAGCAGCCGAGTTGGAAGACAGAGTGAGCGATCGCACTGCCGAACTTTCCCAAGCAGTCACTCAGTTAGAACAAGAAATTGGCGATCGAAAACTTGCAGAAGCAGCGGTGCAAGTTTCCGAACAAAACCTGCGAACAATCTTTAACAATGTCTACGATGCTATCTTCATTCACGATTTAGAAGGAAACATTCTCGATGTCAACAATCGAATGTTAGAAATGTACGGAGTGAGCCAGGAACAAGCAACAAAATTATCAATTATCAACGACTATTCAAGCGGCGATAATCCCATAGAACAAACGGCAGAACTTTGGGCTAGAGTATTAGCCGGCGAAACAGGTCGCATGGAATGGAAAGCGAGGCGTCCCAACGACGGTTCAACTTTTGATGCAGAAATTGCCCTGTCCAAAATCAATCTTAACGGCAATGTTAACATCATTGCCAACGTGCGAGATATTAGCGATCGAAAACAGGCAGAAGCAGAACTGCAACGCGCTCAACAATTTATGGAATCAGTCCTCAAAACCATACCCGTAGGAGTAGTTGCCAAGGAGGCCAAAGAGTTGCGATTTGTACTGTGGAACCCCGCAGCCGAAACTTTGCTCGGTTTCAGTGCAGCAGAAGTTATGGGCAAAAATGATTACGACTTTTTCCCCACAGAACAAGCTGATCTTTTCACCGCCAAAGACCGGGAAGTGCTCGACAGCGGGCAGATGGTAGAAATCGCCGAAGAAGATATTCAAACAGGCCAAGGAGAATCGCGGATATTTCACACCAAGAAAACAGCAATACTCGATGCTGATGGCACACCGCAATATCTATTAGCTGTCACCGAAGATATTACCGATCGCAAACTAGCAGAAATTGCCTTGAGGCGATCGTCCGCCCAACTCAAGCAGCAAGCCGATCGAGAAAAATTGCTCAACATTCTCACCGCTCAAATCCGCAATTCCCTCGACTTCGACAGCATCGTCACAGTCGCAGTTCAGGAAATTCGCGCTTTCCTGAAGATCGATCGCTGCAACTTTGCCTGGTATCGCGAAGACGGGGAGGAGCCTTTCTGGGAAATTATTAAAGAATCTCGCCACCCCCAACTTCCCGATTTAACAGGTCCCTATCGGGCTTCAGATTTTGGCCCCGTTGGAGAACAAATATTGCATATGGAAATAGTGCGGCTGGATGATGTCGAAACAGTCGCAGATCCTGCTTGGAAACAAACCATTCGAGGGATGGGCTACCAATCTGTATTAGCCATCCCCATGCAGGCACTTTCCGGGGTAATGAGCGCAATTACCTGCTGCAACAGCAATGTTGTGCGGCCCTGGAGCGATAGCGAAGTCGAATTGTTGCAAGCGATTACAGTTCAATTGGCGATCGCCCTCAACCAAGCCGATCTTTACGCCCAAACTCGCAATAAAGCTCGCGAATTAGAGCAAACCTTGCTGCAATTAACCAGCGCTCAATCGCAGTTAATTCAAAGCGAAAAAATGTCATCTCTCGGTCAACTCGTCGCAGGAGTTGCCCACGAAATTAACAATCCAGTTAACTTTATTTACGGCAATCTCAGCCATGCTAACGAATATACTCAAGACTTGCTGCACCTGATCGAACTTTACCAAAACTACTATCCCGATCCGGTGCCGGAAATTCAACAGGAAGTCGAAGCAATTGAACTCGAATTTCTAATGGATGACTTACCGAAACTGCTTTCGTCAATGAAAGTCGGTGCAGACAGAATTCAGCTCATCGTTGCATCTCTACGCACATTCTCCCGCATGGACGAAGCAGAAATGAAAGCCGTCAACATCCACGACGGTATAGATAGCACTCTGATGATTTTGCAGCACCGGGTCAAAGCAAAACCCAATTATCCCGAAATAGAGGTGATCAAAGAATACGGTCAATTGCCGTTAGTAGAATGTTATGCCGGACAGCTAAATCAAGTATTTATGAATATCTTGAGCAATGCTTTAGATGCTTTGGAAGAAAGAGATGCGCGGCTTTCTGTCGAGCAAATGCGGGAAAATCCCAGCTCGATCCGCATCTGGACTGAAATGCCAAAACCCGATCGAATATTAGTTCGGATTGCTGACAATGGCCCGGGCATGACAGAGACTGTCCGCAATCAACTTTTTAACCCATTTTTCACCACTAAACCTGTGGGGAAAGGCACTGGGATGGGCTTGTCAATTAGCTATCAAATTGTTACAGACAGACACAACGGCTCGTTGAAATGCACTTCTGCGCCGGGAGAGGGTGCCCAATTTGCGATCGAGATTCCGCTCAAAGCTAATCGCTAATCATAGGTACGTTGTTGCGCTTCAGCGCTCTCGATCTATGAAAGAGCACTTAAGCGCAACAACATACCTAAAAGTTAATTTCTAGGTATCTCATTCCTAACCGCTTCTAACAACCTATCTAAATCTACTCATGAACAGCAAAACTAGAGTCAGTCCAAGTCTGCGGTGTAACTTCCTCAATGTAAAAAGTAGCGCATCACTGCTTGCTTACTGCTCGGCTTGGGCTCAACAGTAGGCTTGACCACAATTCCCCAGTTAGAGTTTGCGACTTTGAGGTAAAAATATTGAATTGTAGTTAATGATTCATTCGTGCCTGGTGTTTGTTCGGTTGTCACACCAACTAAGCCGGGAGCAACTCGCATGAATCAAGCGCAAATGAATTATACAGCTATTGTCACCAGTTTTCAAATTCTGGGTAAATGAGTAAATTTAGGTAGAAATAGACAGATTTCTTGAAACAGATGTTAACCCGACTTGATATTGCCCAGATTTATCAGCATTTCTGTCACTGCGCCACTGTCCAAAGGTTTAGAAAACAAATATCCCTGAGCTAATTCGCAGTCGAGTGCCCGAAGCTGGGCTAACTGTTCGGCTGTCTCCACACCTTCGGCGATCGCATTTAATCCCAAATTGTGAGCCAAAGTTACGATCGCCCGCACAATCTGCAAAGGCTGACCCCCGCCGTTGCCGTTTTCGATCGCCCCCAAGCGACTCACAAAAGATCGATCGATCTTCAGCGTATCCAGCGGAAAGCGGTGCAAGTAACTCAAAGACGAATAGCCCGTACCAAAATCGTCGATCGACAATCGAATATTTCTACCTTTTAATTGGGCGAGTACAATATTAGCCTTAGCCACATTTTCTACGATCGCGCTTTCAGTGATCTCCAATTTCAAACAACTCGGAGCGCAGCCAGTTTCTGCCAAAATTTCATCTATATGTTCAATTAAATTCGCCATTCCTAACTGCTTTGGAGAAAGATTGACGCTCATTGTTAATTGTGAAGGCTCGACAATTGGTAACTGGAAATTGGGAATTGGGAATCGCGAATTGGTAATCGCGAATTGGGAATCGGCAATCGGTAATTGGTAATCGGGGATTGGTAATTGGAGATTGGAAATTGGGAATTTTTTCCCTCTTCCCTCTTCCTTCTTCCCTCTTCCCTCTTCCCTCTTCCCCCTTCCCTCTTCCCTCTTCCTTCTTCCTTCTTCCTTCTTCCTTCTTCCTTCTTCCATCAACATTTCTTGCCAAACGCGCAATTGTCGGCAAGCTTCGCGCAGCACCCAGGCTCCCAGAGGCACGATCAAGCCTGTTTCTTCAGCTACAGGAATAAAAGTAGAAGGCGGTACTAAACCCCGAATCGGGTGCTGCCAGCGCACCAAAGCCTCAAAACCTTCGATCGCACCGCTGGCGAGGGAAAAAATTGGTTGGTAGTGGACAATAAAGTGCGAACATTCATCCTTACTTTTCCCTAATTCCTCCTTGCCAAAAATAGCTAATCGCAGGTCTGTTTCTAACTGCAAGAGGGAGATAGTTTGGTCGTGCATCGCCAAATTAAACACCTCGTGGCGGGCTTTACCCAAAGCTTTAGCACGGTACATAGCAATATCAGCATCGCGCAGGAATTCTTCGGGATGGCTGTATAAAGCACTCTGCTGGCCGTTCAACTCGTCACTTTCTACTATTCCTAAGTCACCTCGACTGAAAACAATCCCAATGCTAGCGGTGGTAAATACTTCATGCCCTTCGAGGTTAAACGGAATCTTCAGTTCTGTTTGTATCCTGTTAGCTGCTAGGGTGGCGTCGCTGAAGCTCTGAATGCGGTCTAGCAGAATGGTAAATTCGTCTCCCCCCAACCGGGCGACTGTATCGGAAACGCGCACGCAATCCTGAAGCCGCTGCCCTAGGGCAATTAGCAGTTTATCCCCAAGAATGTGTCCTAAAGAATCATTAACTATTTTGAAGCGGTCTAAATCTAGGAACAGGACGGCAAATTTGTAATCTGGGGAATGTTTGGAACGGCGGATCGCTTGTCCTAGCCTGTCGATGAACAAAAGGCGGTTAGGTAAACCCGTCAGCGAATCGTGAAAGGCGCCGTGCAGTAGTTGCTGTTCTACTCGCTTGCGCTCGGTGACATCTCTGATAATAATTTGGGCGGCGGCTGAGCCTTGATAAATAGCAGGGATGCCGGCAACTTCAACGTCTATGATTTGTCCGTCAAGCCGCATCAATTTTTCTTCGGCAAGCTCGATCGGCTGATTTTCTTCCTCGACTTGTCTCATCCGTTCTCTGGCTTTTTCGACATAGTTTGGATGAACGATATCTAATACCGGAAAGCCGATGAGCTCTGCCGGAGATCTGGCGCCGAGGAGTTTAGCGCCAGCGGCATTGATGTAGACGATTTTTCCTTGACTGTGAACGGCGATCGCTTCGGGAGATAGTTCTACTAAACGACGATAGCGTTCTTCACTTTCTTGGAGAGATACTATCAGCTCGCAGCGCTCTTGTTCGGCTCGCTGGCGTTCGATTTCCATTCTGTGAACTGCCAGAAATTTACCGATGCTTTGAGCCATCAGTTCTATGATTTCTCTGGCCTGCGATTCAAAATTTTTATGTCGGGCTTTTTGCGAACAAAAGCTCAAAGTACCATAAATTTTATCGTTGACAAATATCGGTGTGCCAATGTATGATTCTATGTTCAAATCTTGATAAACTTGATGGTCGCCAGTTTTCAGTATTTCTTTGATGTGAGAACACGCCATGGTTTTTTTGGATTTGATTACTGCTGCACAGTAAGTATCGCTAAGATTTAATTTTAAGCCTTTGTTAAAATATTTGATGTTGCTTTTGACGGAGCGAATCAGAAAAGATTGACTTTCAACTTGAGCAATAATACCAATAGAGAGTCCAAAAATTAAACAGCCTGCTGTCAGATAATCATCAACCAGTTCTTGAAAGTTTTGATAGTGATAAGTTGTAATCCGGTGCAAATGTTTGAGGTTGGCACTGAATGTGGCTAAATCTTGAGACTTTAAAAATAATTCTTCTTCCGAGCGCTGGCGGTCTGTAACATCGGTTTGAACTCCAATAAAGTGAGTTAAGTGTCGCCGAAAATTGTATACGGGAGCAATAGAAAGTTCGTTCCAAAAAGGTGTTCCATCTTTCCGAAAATTACGCAAAATCACTTGGCATTCTTTCCCTTCTCGAATGGCAGTTTGCAGCTCTTTTGCAGCGGGGCAATTGGTATCTTTTCCCTGTAAAAATCGGCAATTTTTACCAATTAATTCCTCTCTGCTATAACCGGTGATCCGCTCAAAACTGGGATTGACATAAATAATTGGATTATCTGCAACTGTGGCGTCGGCGATCGCAATGCCGTTGCTGGTACTCTCGATCGCCCGTTCCATCATTTGCAAGCGCTCTTGCGATCGAATGCGATCGATCGCCGCAGCTAACAGATTGGCGATCGCTTCTACAAAATAAACGTCATCCTGGTTAAAAACGCGCTCTTGCTTGCTGTGTACCCCCAAAATGCCCCAGACAGCCGACTCAGCAGTCTTCCCAGGTTCTGCTTGTCCCCAGTTCTTTTTCGCCTGTCCTCGATTTCCGGGAACGATCGCAGTGACGCCGCTGACAGCCTGGTGGTTGTGCAGCAGTGGCGACTCGCTAAAGCGGGTTTCTACTCGCAAATCTGCGACGATTATCGGTTCACCAACTAGCAATGTGTAACCTGCTTGCGATCGACTAGAAGCGGTAACAGTAGCGTTACCGACAAGTCCGGGCTGCCAGCCAATCCCCGCTCGCAACAGAAAAGCATGGCCAGAAGGCAACAGTTCCAAAAACTGGCAATACTCGACATCTAGGGTTTGGGCAATTAACACCGCAGCTTTGTCCATCAGTGCGGACAAGTCTGTTTCGGCTAGGGCCTGCTGTCCCAAGTAGGCGACGGCCGCTTGCTGGCGGGCCCGCAAGTGGATTGACGCCAGCAATTCCTGCTCTTTAGCGGCGGCTAGCTTGCGCTCGGTAATGTCGCAGAACACCGACAGCACAGTTTTTTCCGACAGTAATGTCAAATACCGCATGGATACAGTGGCCCAAAACAGGGTACCGTCAGCTTTTTTGAGGCGGACTTCTGTCTCGCGGACGTATCCGTTGCGAGCGAGATCCTCCAGTAGTTGCTGCCGTTCTGCGGGATTGTTGTAGAGGATGGAGGCTGGCTGGTGGTCGATCGACTGAAATGCTCTCAGGCCGAAAGCCTGACGGCATAAATCGTTGCTATAAAGAATTATGCCGTCAGGTAGACTGCTGACGATCATGGGCATCGGCATCGAATTGGCGATCGTCAGCAGCAATTCTTTGGTTTCTTGCAATTCTTCGTACAAGTCTGGCTTGGCGGCACAGCCCTGACAGTCTTCACCGTTTTCAGGGATAAAACTTTCCATTTTTGAATTGTTCCATTGAGCAGGTAACTTTTTTTACCAGAAAAAATTGGTTGAAAGCCGGAACACGAGTGAGGGAGAAATAAAAATCAGACTATTCATTACTCGAATCCTCGGACTTAAGGGTAGAGGTCGCTCTCCTTCGGTCAACTGTCAACTGTCAACTGTCAACTGTCAACTGTTGAAACTTGTGGTGACTGATGATTGCATATGTAGAGAACGATCGACAGTGCCCCACTACATTAATCTTAACCAAAACTCATGCAAGTCAGCTCCCCAAAACTGCTCGGATCGAGTTTTAGGTGGAATGCCAGTGGCGATCGCATCTGTCTCTGGTAAGAAAATGTAGAGTTTCTGAACTTGCGTTAAATTTTCATGTATGGCGGGGTAGCTTGCCAAATATGCAGCGCCAGCCCCTAATCTAAAAAGTAATGCCATCTGCAAACAACTACCCAAAACTATCCGAGGAGAGAGAGAAAATGCTTGAATCTTACCGCCTTCACGCTGCCGAAAGAGCCGCATTGGGAATTCCACCGCTGCCGCTAGACGCCCAGCAAACGTCGGAACTCTGCGAATTGCTGAAAAATCCGCCACCGGGAGAAGAAGAAGCCTTAATCGAATTATTGCGCGATCGCGTACCCCCAGGCGTAGACAGCGCCGCCTACGTCAAAGCTGGTTTTTTAACCGGCATCGCCAAAGGTGAAATCCACAGCCCCCTAATTGCTCCCAAATGGGCAGTTTACCTGCTGGGGACAATGATGGGCGGTTACAACGTCCAATCTTTAATCGACTTGCTCAATCCTACTGCCGAAATCGCTATCCCCGCCACCGCAGCCCGGGCTCTGAGCAAAACGCTGTTAGTATTCGATGCCTTCCACGACATTCTCGCCCTGTCGGATACCAATCCCTACGCGAAGCAGGTAGTCGATTCCTGGGCTGATGCCGAGTGGTTTACCGGCCGCCCCGAACTAGCCCAAGCCATTACTGTTACAGTCTTCAAAGTGCCCGGAGAAACCAATACCGATGACTTGTCTCCCGCACCTCAGGCTACCACGCGGCCGGACATTCCCCTGCACGCTTTGGCGATGCTCGAAAGCAAGATGCCAGGGGCCTTAGAAACGATCGCCCAATTGAAAGAAAAAGGCCATCCCGTCGCCTACGTTGGCGATGTTGTCGGCACCGGTTCCTCGCGGAAATCGGCGATTAACTCCGTGTTGTGGCACATTGGTAACGATATTCCGTTTGTACCAAACAAGCGCAACGGCGGATATATTCTAGGAAGTGCGATCGCCCCGATTTTCTTCAATACCGCTGAAGATTCCGGCGCATTGCCGATCGAATGCGATGTCGCCAAAATGGAAACCGGCATGGTAATCACCATCCATCCCTACAAAGGCGAAATCACCAACGAAGCCGGAGAAATCATCTCCACCTTCACCCTCAAACCCGACACAATCCTCGACGAAGTTCGCGCCGGCGGTCGAATTCCCCTATTAATCGGACGCACCTTAACCGACAAAGTTCGCGAAGCTTTAGGACTAGAAATTAGCCCGATTTTCACCCGTCCAACTATTCCCGCCGATACCGGAAAAGGCTTCACCTTAGCTCAAAAGATGGTAGGAAAAGCTTGCGGTTTGTCCGGCGTTCGTCCCGGCACATCTTGCGAACCATTAATGACCACAGTCGGTTCCCAAGATACCACCGGCCCCATGACTCGGGACGAATTAAAAGAACTTGCTTGTCTGGGATTTAGCGCCGATTTGGTAATTCAAAGTTTTTGTCACACCGCTGCCTATCCGAAACCAGTGGATGTCAAAACTCACCACGAATTGCCCGATTTCATGGCACAGCGCGCGGGCATAGCTTTGCGTCCCGGAGACGGAATTATTCACTCTTGGCTGAACCGGATGTTATTGCCGGATACAGTGGGAACTGGCGGCGATTCTCACACTCGTTTTCCGTTAGGAATTTCCTTTCCGGCGGGTTCGGGATTAGTAGCTTTTGCTGCTGCTTTGGGCGTGATGCCTTTGGATATGCCAGAATCAGTTCTAGTCCGGTTCAAGGGTGAATTGCAACCGGGAGTAACGCTGCGAGATGTTGTGAATGCAATTCCCTACGTAGCAATTCAAAAAGGTTTGCTGACAGTCTCCAAACAGAATAAGAAAAATGTCTTTTCTGGGCGGATTATGGAGATTGAAGGTTTGCCAGATTTGAAGGTTGAGCAGGCTTTTGAATTGACCGATGCCTCGGCCGAGCGTTCTTGCGCCGGATGCACGATTAAATTGAGTTCTGAGACGGTCTCTGAGTACATTCGTTCTAATGTCGCACTGCTCAAAAATATGGTGGCGCGGGGCTATGAAGATGCGCGGACGATGATGCGCCGGGTGGCGAAGATGGAGGAATGGCTGGCTAATCCGGTGTTGCTTGAGGCGGATGCTGATGCGGAGTATGTGGAAATCATCGAAATCGATCTCAATGAGATTACTGAACCGATTGTGGCTGCGCCGAATGACCCGGATAATGTCAAGCTGTTGAGTGAGGTTGCGGGCGATCGGGTAGACGAAGTATTTGTCGGTTCCTGCATGACAAATATCGGTCACTACCGCGCCACTGCGAAGGTGTTGGAAGGTGCAGGGGAAGTGAAAGCTCGCCTGTGGATTTGTCCGCCAACTCGGATGGACGAACAGCAACTGAAAGAAGAAGGTTATTACAGCATTTTTGGAGCGGCTGGAGCGCGCACAGAAATGCCGGGATGCAGTCTTTGTATGGGCAATCAAGCGCGGGTTAAAGATGCGACAACCGTGTTTTCAACTTCGACTCGTAATTTCAACAACCGCATGGGTAAAGACGCGCAAGTTTATCTCGGTTCTGCGGAATTAGCCGCAGTTTGTTCGCTGTTGGGTCGAATTCCCACAGTCGAAGAATACCAAGAGATTGTGGCGAAGAAAATCAATCCTTTTGCTGGTGATTTGTATCGATATTTAAATTTCGATCAGATTGCGGGCTTTGAGGATGAAGGGCGAGTGATTGCTTTGGAAGATATGCCTCGGATTGAGGATATTTTGGGGATTCCCGATGGTGTGTTGAGCAAGTAATATAGCGGATCGAGCGAAAGATAAGGTACGTTGTTGGGCTTGAACCCTCTTGGTTTAAGGGTTATATAAGCTGTCAATCATACCTCATTTTTTTGAGAAAGGCTATATCGTCGAAGCTGACTGAGATGGTTATTTTGAACCGCAGATAAACGCAGGTGTACGCAGATGAATGAATTTGATCTGCGTACATCTGTGTCAATCCGCTGACATCTGCGGTTCAAGAAAATCCCATTGTTTACAATATAAGTAGAGGCGAGTTCGATCGCCAATTTCTAATTCCCATCCAAAATATCGATCTGCCAATTCGTATAAATCCGATTGAGGAGAAAAAAAGTATGTCTGAACAAGCTTTAATCAGTGAAAGTCCAATGACAGCAGCTTCAGCGCCCGAACCTCGCATTGGTAATGAAATGGTAGAGTTTCTCAGTGTAATTCAGCAAACTCCGAGAGAATATTGGCCGAATTTGCTGAAAATGATGCGGTTATTTCTGGAAACTGTGACGGTTAAGCCCGGATTATCGGAATCCGCCCAGACACCTGAAAACGTAGATTTTACTAAACTGTCGAAGGAGGAAAGGATCAAAAGAAATCAACCTGCAAAAAGAAACTGCGGAATATCTTGAACAAGTGATAAATGAAGATCGGATGTCTAATCGACCATTGTTTCCATGAGCAGAATAATTATTTTGGATTCCGACTTACCAGTCCCTGATATACTTTCAACTACAGATATTTTTACAGACACCGTTAGCGAGATAAACAGGATGGTGGAAACAGTGGACACAATCGAAAAAACGGACGATCGCACGCAAACCCGGTTTTGGGGTAAAGTTACAGTCATAGACGCGGGCGATCGCTACAAGATCAATCGCATCGAAGTCAAACCGGGGCACCACATCCGCACCCAAATGCACTATCACCGCAGCGAACACTGGGTTGTCGTCTCCGGTACCGCTAAAGTTATCTGCGATGACAAAGAGACCATTCTCATGCAGAAACAGTCAACCTACGTTCCCATGAATACCGCTCACCGCGTGGAAAACCCCGGCGTTATTCCCTTGGTGATGATTGAAATCCAAAATGGCGAATATCTGGGTGATGATGACATTATCCGTTTTCCCCAAGATGCCGCTGACGAAGATTGATCTCAAATCAAGTTAAATAACTCTCAGGTTTGTAGTGAGGACTTCAGTCCTCTCTCATCTCAGACTTAACGGAAAATTAAAATTACCAGAAAGAATTAGTTTAAAGCCCCAAGCCCGGGAGAAATTAAAATCAGGCTCTTCGTTACTCCAATCCTGTTCCTTCTTTTGTCAACAGTCAACGAAGAGGGCGGACACGGGGGCACCGCCCCTACAAACTGTCAAATGAATGAAGGAAATTAAAATTATAGGGGCAATTTCTGAAATTGCCCCTACAGGATTATATTAAGGTTGTTAAACACGATAGTCTGATATAGCAATTGGCGATCGTCCTACGGCAAAGCAGCGTTTTTCAAATCTACATTTGCCATATTGGCATCCTGTAAATTAGCGCCAGTCAAATCCGAACCGTTCAAGTTAGCACCGGTCAAATTAGCACCAGTCAAATTAGCATCCCGCAAGTTAACCCCCAGCACATCTATTCCCGACAAACTACCGCCCCGGAGGGTGATATTTCCCAGATTCGCGACAGACTGACGGGCATTTCTCAGGTTCGCCCCAGTCAAATTAGCACTTTCTAAATTAGCCCCGACCAAATTAGCACTGGTAAGGTTGGTATTTTTCAAACTGGCAATTACTAAACCAGCCAAACTCAGGTTAGCGCGAGTCAAATCAGCACCCTCCAAATTTGCCCCGTGCATTTTAGCCCCAATTAAGCTCGCACCTTGCAATTTAGCTTGTGTCAGATTTACTGCGTTTAATTTGGCTTCGTTCAAATTTGTACCGCTCAAATTTGCACCACTCAAATTTGCACCGTTCAAATTCGCACCGCTGAGATTCATGCCAGAAAGCTGCGCTCCTGTCAAGTCACATTTGCTGCAATTTTTAGTTTCTAATAGTTGCTTGACTTGTGATACGTTTTCTGCTTTGACTCCAGAAGCAAAACCGATCGCAATTAGCAGCCCTGTTGTTGTTAAAATTCCAAATTTCATATACTCACCCTCGGCGATATCTCTCTCTACTAATAATATCCAACATTTTTAGAGAGAGTGGGGTGATCGGTCTCTTCGATAAACTGTGACAATCATCACCCTGTTGTGCACAAAAGATGATAGAATTATGGACGTTTAAACTCCCAACAATTATTGTAAACAATTATTGCTTTTTCAGGAACCAAAAGGGAAAGGATTGCGTCGGTTCGAGACGGACACCCGTGATGCTGTTCTGAGCAAAAGTATAGTCCTTATCCTGCCAAAGAGGGATGAAAGGTACATCTTGACCTAGTATGTCCTGAATTTCGGCAAACAAAGCTTTGCGGGTTTGAGGGTTGGCTTCTTGGCGCTGCTTGGCGATCAGTTGATTTACCCGATCGCTATAATAAAACGAGCCCTGCCCCTGACTCGCACCCTTCTCACACCCGCGGGCCGCCGAACCCGTCGCACAATCCAAAAACGGCTGAATGTAATTGTCAGCGTCGAAAAAGTCAGCGTACCAATCCACTAACACCGCAGGATAAATCCCCTTCTCTATATTCTGAAACAAAGTCGGAGATTCAACGCTGTTAATTTCCACCTGCATTATCCCGTCCATTTTGAGTTGGGCTAAAGCTTTAATCGTACTCGCCACTAAACCTCGTTTTGTAGAACCGCTAGGATGCCAAATTTGAAAAATAAACGGATTGGCGGCCGAATATCCCGCTTTTTTTAGCAATTCCTTGGCTTTTGTCATGTTGGCGTCGCCGTACAGTTCTTTAAATACTGGCTTGTTAACGTCGAAGGTTGTGGGAATCAGGCTGTACAGAGGCTGGGCTTGTCCTCGGAGGACGCGATCGTTAATAAGCGGCCGATCCATCGCCGCAGCGACCGCCTGTCTCACCTCTAACTTATCCAGCGGTTTAGAATTGAGATTCAGCGTCATATAACTAACTGTACTGCTCTCCCCCGCGATTTCCTGCCATTTCCCTTTTTTTGCTCCCTCATCCAAGCTGCGAACTTGATCCGCATCCAGAGATAAATAAGCTACATCGATCGCACCAGTCCTAAAAGTATTGAACAAATTTGAAGAACTCGAAAGCAGCAAAATGTCAATACCTCTATTGACGGGTTTTTCTCCCCAATACTTATCAAAGGCATCAAACTTCAGAGAATCGCTACCGTACTTCGCAAGTTTGTAGCGTCCAGTTCCCACAAAAGTATCCGGTTTAAATTTACCGTCTCCAATCTCATAAGCTTTCGGAGAAATCGGACAAAGACCGGCAAATGTCAGCAAAGAAGGAAACGCAGCAAAAGGCTTTTTGAGTTGAAAAGTTAATTCGTATTCGCCCGTCGCTTTCACCGATTCTACTGCATCGCCCAACAAGAAAGCCGGACGACCGCCATTTTTGATAAACCGCTGCAAGGAAAATTCCATTGCTGCGGCGTTAAACGGTGTGTCGTCGTGAAAAATCACGCCTTGACGCAAGGGAATTGTATATGTCAATCCGTCTTTGCTAACTTTTGGCATTGCTGTCGCCAAGTGGGGGATTAACTTTGTCGTTCCCGACTCGTAGGTGTAGAGAGTATCGCCCAAATTTCGCAGCAGTTGTCCTGAGATGGTTTCGTAAGCGTCGGCGGGGTCGATCGTCCGCAATTTCAAGGTTGTGCCAATTGTCACGCGATCGTTGTTGGGCGAATTGGGCGAATTGGGCGATCGACTGGCACTCTGTCCGCAGCTTGCAGTTAACAAGCAGCAGAGGCAGAACAAAGCTATAACTTTAATTACTGAAGGTTTTATAGATATTCTCGACTGCCACTTGTTAATTCCCATCGTCTTTTATTGACACTCCAAATTAGTAATTATATTATCAGGACTTACACACTTTTAAATGAGAAACCCGGTTTCTTGGTAGATGCAATGTCGCGAAACCTCTTAAACTGCCAACTGCCAACTGTCAACTGTCAACTGTCAACTGTCAACTGTCAAGGGAGCATCTCATTTTTGTAAAAAGCATTTTTTTATTATAGTGCGAGCGTCCCCGCTCGCGTATTGTACTCGCGAGCGGGGACAGCACTATATATAAATGCAAAACTGAGATGCTCCCGATGCAATGTCGCGAAACCTCTTAAACTGCCAACTGCCAACTGTCAACTGTCAACTGTCAACTGTCAACTGTCAACTGTCAACTGTCAACTGTCAACTGTCAACTGTCAACTGTCAACTGCCAACTGCCAACAGCCAACTGACTAAATTTCCCTGAGGAGCGATCGCCAATCCCGACAGCGTTTCAGGTAAATGCGAGCTACCCGATCGCTCGGATTTTTCCGCAAACACTCTTCAAACAATTTTCCTGCCAATCGGTACTCATGGCGATCGCAAAGTAACATTGCTTCAGTATATACCGCCAAATTTGCTAGCTTAGCCGAGAGAATTTCCGGCGGATCGGCATCGAAGACCTCATATATTGTGACATATTGTAATTTTCCTTTTACCTGTACTTTATCCACAATCCGAATATTATAATCAGCCGGATTTCGCAACCGTTCCAATGTCTGCTGAGAAATTAACATAGGAACGCCATAATCTTTCGTCAACCCTTCAATCCGAGATGCCAAATTAACAGCATCACTAATCACCGTGCTATCCATTCTGCTTGTGCCACCAACTGTCCCCAGCATCAAAGAACCAGAATTGATCCCAATCCCAATTTTAATCGGGATGTAGCCCACACTTAAACGGTATCTGTTGTAATCATTCAGGATATTTAGCATCGCAATACCAGCTTTCACTGCATCATCTGCACAGTCGCTAAA
Organism: Microcoleus sp. PH2017_35_SFW_U_B; assembly: GCF_020737865.1. Taxonomy (NCBI): domain Bacteria; kingdom Bacillati; phylum Cyanobacteriota; class Cyanophyceae; order Oscillatoriales; family Microcoleaceae; genus Microcoleus; species Microcoleus sp. PH2017_35_SFW_U_B. The sequence continues at coordinate 13,854 of NZ_JAEQDE010000124.1, read as the reverse complement.
CAAAGCCATAATCGCATCGCCGATATATTTGTCAATAAACCCGTGATTGCTAGTAATAGCAGGCTCCATGCGCGACAGGTAAGCATTTATAAAATTAAAATTTTCTTGAGGAGTCATAGTTTCGGAAAGCGTCGTGAAATCGCGGATGTCCGCAAACAGCACCGACATTTCCTGCTGCACTTGATCGCCTAAACTGACATCAATAATACTTTCATATCCCAACAAATTGAGAAATTGATGTGGCACAAATCGCCCGTAGGCATCAGTTAATTCCGATTCAGCATCCAGAGATTTTTCTAAGCTTTTATTGACTTCAAATAATTCCTTAATAAATGTTTGGCGGTCGGCTTCAGCTTGTTTGCGTTCCGTGACATCTTGAAAAACTGCGATCGCAAAAGCAACTTTGCCACCGTCAAAAATTGGCGTCCCCCAAGTCTCAAGGGGGATTTTCTTGTCTAGTCTATGAATTTCCAGATCCTCAGCCGTCGAACTTTCTCCCGTCAAAGCTCGGACGAGCGGCAAATTCTGTGAAGGGTAAATAATATCAGTTCCCGCGATATAAAATTGATAACTTTTTGACAAATCATCAACAGAATTTAACGGCAACACCCCTTGGCCGAGTAACTGCTGTCCGGCACGATTGACGTAGTAAGGTTTACCTTGAGCATCGAGCACCGCCACGCCTACGGGAATCGCTTCCAGAAATTGAGCTAGCTTGATTTCGCCTTCCCGCACCGCCTCCAATGCCCGATAGCGCAACTCAGATTCCACCGTATCGGAATGTTCAGCAGTATTTTCCAGCAAGATTTCCAGATCCGCTTTTTCCTCCTTCAAGTCTTCCACTTGCTGGCGCAATCTTTCTATCTCTAAAAGTAGCTGTTCTCTAGATGGTTGTTCTTCCAGCATAACCCGAGAATTTGCGCCTCGACTAACAGAAAATTGCTCAACAGTCCATACCCTAAAAGTCATCATATGTCTATAGTAATTCAAACTGCAAACTCGGCATTAGGCGCTGGAAATTCTTCACAGATTTACCTTGCCAAGCTATACGTTGAGAACCTTGTACCGCCATTTGCACCCGAGCTTTTTTGCGGACTTCGATAATAAACTTCGACAGCATATTTATGCCTGAACTGTTCAAAAATTCTAACTGTTGCAAATTGAGGGTAATTTTTGCCGGTGCCAAATCGGCTACCTCCTCCAGCAACTGCACTATCGGTGCGTACTCTTGGGGCCCGCTCAACCTTAGAGATCCTCTAAAACTCACGGTTGCCGTTGATGGATCGTAACAGATCCCGTAATCTTCTGTTTTAATTTCCATTGCCGCAAAAAAAAGTCCCTTAGATATTATCGATCGCCAGCGATACTTATACTCTTAATTGCACCATAGTTGTCACCGTAATTACTTCCGGGTCTTTTTGCACCGTCTGGAACTTCCAACCTATTTTGGTGGTATAATCGCTCAGCATGGTTAGCAGGCCCAATCCTGAATTAGTAGAATTTTCGTCAGCAGCATTTTTTTCCAACTGCTCAATGTACAGCTCGCTCGGATCGGACTCCAGCAACTGCTGAATGTAAGCCTGAAACTTCCCTACACCTTGCGGAGGGATGGTGTTAGCAACTGAGAAAATCAGTCCGTCGCTCCTTAATTGCAGTTTAATGTTGATCGGGTGTTCCGATGTCTCATCATTAAACTTCATCGCATTCTCTAATAACTCATTAGCAATATAGCTAACAGCACTTTTAATTTCAGCTTGTCTGTCAATTGTCGAGGGGTCATCCTCGTTTCCAGGGAAAAAAGTCGTCAAGTAGTCAGCCAGAAAATCCGCCGACAAACCGTTGTTCCGCCACCGCTGCTTGAGGGGGATCGAACTCGGGGAAAATCCAATTATTAAATATTCGTGGCTGGGAGTCGGCTCGATGAAATCGCCGAAAGTCTGAATCATATTAGTTGTTATTTGTTAGTTGTTATTTGTTAGTTGTTATTTGTTGGTTGACTGTTGTTATTGGTTGTTGGTTATTGGCGAGTTGCTACCAATGCCCCATGCCCCATGCCCCATGCCCCATGCCCCATGCCCCATGCCCAATTCCCAATTCCCAATTCCCTATTTTTGTTTTAGAACCAGCAATGTGATGTCATCAAAAACTTTTTGTTGGCCGATGTGCGATCGCACGTCGTCAATTACAGCGTGCCTGATCTCTGTAGCCGTTTGCTGCCAATTAATCTGTATTACCTTAATTAACCTATCTAAACCATAAAGCACTTTATTCATATTTTTAGCCTCCGTAATCCCATCAGTGTACAGCACTACCACATCTCCTGAATGCAACTGGACAAGGGTTTGGGCCACAAAATCAGCAATATCTTCATCCAGCCCGATCGGGAAACCCAAATCGATTGTATCAAACCGCTCGGCAGAACCGTTACACCGCACGACAATCATTTCTTCGTGCTGGCCGCTCAACTTCAGCATTCCCTCGTGATAGTCTAGCAAAGCAAGGCTAGCGTTCTTATCCCATTTCATCCGCTGCATATTATCGTAAATTACAGTGTTAATAGCGGTTAAAAATCTTACCGGATCGGCTTCGTTGTAGGTGAGCAAAGTTCGCACTGCTGTTTGAAGCATAATCATTAAAACACCGCTCTCCAATCCGTGTCCCGTCACGTCGCCAATACCAATTTTTACTTTACCTTCGTGCTGGAGTACATCGTAATAGTCACCGCCTACTTCATCAGCAGGTTCCATAAATCCTGCAATATCTAAGCCAATAACTTCCTTCAATTCTCGGTCTTTCGGCAGCAGCATCTGCTGAATTTTGCGAGTGACATCTAGTTCGGCACTCATCCGCATATTTTCGGATTTTAGGCGATCGTTAAGAACAGTAATTTCTTGATTCGCACCAACCAAAGCCTCGGCAATCTTGTTAAATGCACCCACAACTTGCCCGAGTTCATCTTTGTTATCCAAAATAATTTTGTGGTCAATATTGCCACTTGCCATATTTTTTGACGCTTCCTCAAGCACAAATACAGTTTGCATGACTGCTAGGTAAAAAGATACAAATAAATAAACAACTATTGTTAAAATAATTAGAATAAAAACATAAATTAAGTGTTTTCTAGTAACTAAAGCATCTATACGTTTTTGCAGGAGAAAGTCTAATTCATTGACACTTTTGTCCCACAGTTCAAAACTCGAATTCAGAACTCGGTCGCTGCCATCGAGATAGGTATAATATTCGACTGTGGCTGTGGGATAAATTAGTTTATCTAGTTGCCCAGTTAGTTGCTCTACTACTGAGTTAAATTTTATCAAATCTTGGCTTAATTTCGGTCGCAGATTCCCGTGAGGATTGTTGCTAAATCCTACCTCCATATTGATTGCTAAATCCTGATTGAGTTCTCTCAATTTGCCCGCAAAAGTAATCAATTTCGCTCTTTCCTCAGGTGTGGCATCGGAACGCAGGCTACTTTTTTGAGAAAATAGCCTAATTTCTGACAATAATTTTTGCATTTCTGGAATTTTCAACAAAGTTGCATCCATCAAATAATAGGTATCTAAATCTGGGTCTAATATGAGATTGGAAGTATCGCCGACGTGAGCGCTCAATTTATTAATATCATATGCGATTTTTTGATATACAACATCGTAAGTTTCTAAACTCCACTGGCTCCGATGAAGTTTAAATTTTTGCCAATTTTGATAAATGGTATTAAATTGCTCGCGGGAAACTAAAGTTGTTCCTAACTGGCGGTCGGTATTTGCCAGGGATTGAAAGTCCGCGTCTATCTTAGCTTCAAAATTATCCCAGGACTCGTGCTGGCTTAAATTTGGATTTAAACCCTGATAATTTAACAGGTGAAATTTCGGTATGTATTCCCTCAACTGGCGCAGCGGACGCAGGTATTGATTGCCGTAGATTTCTTTTTGGGCAAAATCAACTCTGGTGTTAATTTCGGAAATCAGCAGGTACATCATCAAGACTAACGGCATCGCAAATAGAAAACCGATCAAGATGAATTTTTGAGGATAGCTGATCCGATTCATTAAATGGATTCCTAGGGATTTTCTGTTCATAATCGATATATTTCAACAAGATGTTACTAAAAAATTAGCGATCGCTACTAAGTTATTTTCGGGGACGATCGCTCTTGAAAACCTAAATCCTCTAATTAATCAGCGATAGCTTGCTTAATTTATCATGCGTTCCCGTCCTGTTGCTACAGATTGTACGGCATCCCTTGGCTCTCACTGGCTCAGTTCGCCTCCCCTTGTCTACAAAACCTTCAGAAGTTTGGGCACGATGAATAGTCATTTATACTGAGATGTTCCCCCAAAATCATTTTTGTTTCAGCAGATTTACCTAGCGATAAATTTTGCTCAATACTATACTAAAAGTAAAAATTAAGTAATAACTGGTAGTGCAAGTTTCCTGAAACAGAAGTGGCAGCAGGGAGTATAAGATACTTGTGCCGCACGACTCTGTTAAGTCGGTTCTGCACCAAGGAACAAACAGCACCAGCAGCAGTGTCTATATCGGTATCTGCATTTGAGTGCTCCGGAGCGATCGCGCAAGAGTGTAAAGTGAGGCAGAGGGCGTAGTATGAAACCAATCTCCGAAAATAACTCTCAAAACAATCAAAACCGAGGTGAAAAGCAGCCTAATCCTTTAATCTTGGCTTTGGTGCTGACGGGAATTCTGGCATGGGAAATGTATCCGGCGCTAATCCACACCGCTGCGGCTAACGCGGGCGCCCTCAAACAGTCCCTCGTTCAGGTAGAAAACCAAGATGAGCAAACAGCGCAGCAATTTCCCGCTGTCGGGGATCAAAAAAAAATCAGCTATTCGGGATTGGTACTAAATAGTCTAATTTCCGAACCGGGCAATTTGGCTGAGGGTACGCGCCAAAATCCCCCGAACCAGTTGCCCGCAAACGTTGCAGCCGCAGTTCGCCAAGAGTTGTCGCGCTCGACTGGGATTGCTGCTGACAAGTTGAAAGTCACTGAATCGAGCCGGCAAAGTTGGCCGAATACTTGTTTGGGACTCGCGAAATCTGATGAAATTTGCGGCCAAATGATTGTTGAAGGTTGGCGGGTTGTGGTTTCTGATGGCGGCCAAACTTGGGTTTACCGCACCAATGCTAGGGGGAATGTGTTGCGGTTGGAAAAGAAAGTTAGTTAAGGGAATTTGACCCTGTGAAATGAACAATAAATTTCCTTTTGGAACAGGCAAGATGCCTGTTCCACAAAGACTAGATTTTATTGTGGTAGATTTCTTGTGGGGTGGGGACGCGAGCGGGTGCATCTGGTTTTTTGAAGAGGGCGAAGCATGACCGCATATAAGTTATTAGTTATAATCTCCTATTTTATGCGGTCATGCTTCGCCCCTACGGATATATTCGCTTGCATTGAGATGCACCCACGCGAGCCATCCCCTAACATCAATTTGGGAGTTTTTTTCTTTCAATAATCCCGCCGCCTAAGAGCACATCTGAGTCATACCAAACTGCGGCTTGTCCGGGGGTAATGCTCAACTGCGGTTCGTCAAAAATTACCTTGACTCTTGTACCGCTTGCTTTTTCGTCTGCTTCGGATGATTCCACGGGAATAATTGTAGCGGGGACGGGTTGCGATCGATAGCGAATCTGCACGGAAGCCCGAATCGGAGCGATCGGCCCAGCGACAGAAACCCAATTTACTTTTTGGACATTACAGTCAGATTCTACCGCCAACTGGCGATCGCCCACAATTACCCGATTAGCACCAGCATCAAGTTCAATCACATACAGCGGTTCCGGTGCGGCAATCCCCAGGCCCTTCCGCTGGCCGATAGTGTAGTGGTGCACGCCGTCGTGCTGTCCGAGTACGCGGCCGGACTTATCTACAATGTCACCCTTTTGCGGCGCAATGTACTTGTCGAGAAAAGCCCGCATCGAACCGTTACTTTCCACCAAACACAAATCCTGACTTTCCGGCTTATCAGCGGTTGTCAAGCCAAATTCCGCCGCAATTCTGCGAGTTTCAGTCTTGGTGATTTCCCCCAAAGGAAACTCCGTACCCGCCAGTAAATCCTGTGTTAAATCGTACAAGAAATAAGACTGATCTTTCGCAGGGTCGATCGCCCGCAGCAACTGATAGCGATCGGTAGCAGTATCATAGGTAATGCGAGCGTAGTGCCCCGTAGCAATCTTTTCAATACCCAGCTCTTCGCGAGCGTACTTGAGCATCGGCCCGAACTTCACAGTTTTATTGCACTGCGAACAAGGCAGAGGTGTAACCCCTGCACTGTAACCCTCCACCAAAAAATCGACAATACTTGCCTGAAAGACCTCGCGGCTGTCAACAATGTGATGGGGAACGCCCAAATCTTCGCAAATTTTAGCGGCATCAACCATTCCCTCAGAGCAGCATTGACCTTTGCCTTTCATCAACCACAGCGTTAAACCCACCACTTCATAGCCCTGATGGTGTAAAATTGCGGCTGCTGCGGAACTATCGACCCCGCCGGAGAGGCCTACGACAATCTTGTTCATGGTTCGGAAATAAATTGCTATTTTACTGTTTTACTGTTACGCAAGTTCGATCGAGCTAATTGATTATACCACAAAAATACTACAACCTGCTACTGCTGTTAGCTGAAATTTTAGCACTAATAAGTAAATCCACCTAATTAAGCCTCAAATCCCGATCGCTCAAAGGCTTGCTGTGTATTTTTTCTTCCTTCTTCCTTCTTCCTTCTTCCTTCTTCCTTCTTCCTTCTTCCTTCTTCCTCTTCTTCCTTCTTCCTTCTTCCTTCTTCCTTCTTCCTTCTTCCTTCTTCCTTCTTCCTTCTTCCTTCTTCCTTCTTCCTTCTTCCTTCTTCTTATGACTATTCAAAAATTTGTTGTCACCGCCGACCAAATGCGGCAAATAGAAAACAGAATCTTTGCGGCTGGAATGCCCGTAGCAGCTTTAATGGAAAAAGTTGCACTCCTGATTTCTAGACGCATTCAGGTGCTTTTGAGGGAAGAGGGAAGTTCGGCAACGGATTTTGAAACGGATGAAACGGATGTAACGTATAGAAGGAAAAGCGGTGAAGGGCTAAAGATTGTTAATTCTCAATTCCCAGCTATTGGGGTGTTAGTTGGGCCGGGACATAACGGCGGCGATGCTTTGGTTGTGGCCCGCGAATTGCACTTTAAAGGATTCCCAGTAGTTATTTACTGCCCATTTTCTAAACTCAAAGAACTTACCAAAAGTCACGCTGATTATGCGCGTTCTTTAAATATTCCATTTGTTGAGAACATCGAACCGCTGAAAAACTGCGACTTTCTCGTAGATGGTTTATTTGGTTTTGGGTTGGAACGAGAAATCACTAACCCGACAGCCGCCGCGATTGATGAAATCAATAATTTAAACATCCCGATTTTTAGTATAGACATTCCGTCGGGAATCAATACAGATACTGGGGCTGTATTGGGTACGGCAATCAGGGCAAAACATACATTATGTTTGGGATTGTGGAAAATGGCTTTTCTACAAGACAAAGCTTTAGAATATATTGGTAAGTCAGAATTAATTGATTTTGATATTCCCGTTGCAGATATTGCAGCGATATTGGGCAATTTTCCAGCAATACAACGCATTACTAAAGCATCGGCAATTCAGCATTTACCATTACCCCGATCGCCAATTTCGCACAAATACACCAACGGTCACTTACTAATTATTGCAGGTTCGGCCCGTTACAGCGGAGCCGCAATTTTAGCCGCATTGGGAGCAAGAGCCAGCGGAGTCGGAATGCTGTCAATTGCCGTCCCTGAGTCGATTAAACCGATGTTGAGCAGTCATTTACCAGAGGCATTAGTTATAGGATGTCCCGAAACCCCAAACGGTGGCATTAAGGAGTTGCCGGTAGCAATTGATTTGGGTAGCTACGATGCGATCGCCACAGGGCCAGGTCTGACATTGGAAGCCGCGATCGCTGTAGAATCTGTACTGGAGTGCGATCGACCTCTGGTTTTAGATGCCGACGGTTTAAATATCCTCGGTCAACTCGGCACAGTTCCCATTTTGTCGGAACGCCGAGCAGTGACAATTATCACCCCTCACCCGGGCGAATTTAAGCGTTTGTTTCCCGAATTAGCCGGCCTCAGCGGCGATCGAATTGCCGCAACTCAAGCAGCGGCAGAGCTTTGCGGTGCAACAGTATTGCTCAAAGGAGCCAGAGTTTGCATAAGTTGGAAGGAGGATGACGGCGATTCCCTAGGGGATAGCTACGCTTCACGTACCCTTACCTATCTCAATCCCGAAAGCACCCCAGCCCTCGCCAGAGGCGGCAGCGGCGACGTTCTCACCGGCTTGTTAGGGGGATTGTTAGCAAGTGCGATCGCCCGTAAATCCCCCCCCCAAGAAGTGGCAGTAACAGCAGCGTGGTGGCACGCTCAAGCCGGAATCGCCGCAGCCAAAGAACGGACAGAATTAGGTGTAGATGCCTTTACTTTGACACAGTATTTAATTCCTACCTTGCGAGAATTACAGTAAGGGCGATCGTCCCATTCCCTGTAATTCTCGCCCATTAGTTTGTAGTAAGGACTTCAGTCCTCTACTTTTGATAAGGACTGAAGTCCTCACTACAAACCTCTTGATTTGGTTTGTAGTAAGGACTTCAGTCCTCTAC